>JAWSUF010000004.1:0-163815 GCA_033549365.1 Acidobacteriota bacterium | reverse complement strand
TCGGCACGCCCGAAGGGGAAAGAGCGCCGCAATAAGAAAAGAAAAAATCGCGGCGCTTTTTCCGAGCCGATCCGGGGCCGGGACGGCTCGCGGGCCGAGGTTGCCGTAGCGATAAGGAGCGGACTGCGCAGGCGTAGTTCAGCTACGTCAAGCAGGCCGAGACGAAATCGATGCGGTAAGATCGGCACGCCCGAAGGGGAAAGAGCGCCGCAATAAGAAAAGAAAAAATCGCGGCGCTTTTTCCGAGCCGATCCGGGGGGGTTAGTATTTGACGGTGCACCCGTAGGGCTGCGTCACCCCCGTCTCAACGGGCCGCCCGGCTTCCATGTCGGCCAGCGCCTTTCGGATGTAGCATGTCGCCTTAGCGATATCGTCGACGTTGGCCGAACGAATGGAGTCGATCGCGCCGTTGTAGACGAGAATGCCGTCGGGATCGATGATGAACATATGGGGCGTCGTCTTGGAGTCGTAGAGCCGGCCGATCGTTCCTTCGGGATCCAGGATGACGGCGGCGGGCGCCGCATTTTTCTCCGCGGTCAGCGCATCGGCTTCCTCACCGGTGACATGGCCCTGCTTGCCGGGCGCCGAGGAAATCACGGACAGCCAGACAATGTCTTTCTCGGCGGCCATTTTCTGCAGTTCCTGCATGTTGCCGCTCTTGTAATGCTTGACGACGAACGGACAATCGTGGTTCAGCCATTCCAGAATGACGATTTTCCCCTGGAATCCGGAAAGGGTGTGGGCGATTCCCTTGGAATCCGTGCCCGTGAATTCGGGAGCTTTCTCTCCCACAGTGACCTCGGCGGCCGCGGGAACGAAAAACACAAACAGGCCGAACAGCAGTCCGGCGGCGGCGATACGATGTCGTGTCATGTCTTGACCTCCATATATAAAAATTGATTGACCAAACCGTTCAGTTTACCGGCTTCTCTTCGCCGGATCCGAACCCGGTTCGGAAATCGGAAGCTCTTTCCGGGTGAGCGGCACATCGACAAGGACGGCCGAACCTTGTTCCTCAAGCCTCCAGCCGTTTGAAGACGCGAGAACTCCCCGAAGCCGGGCAGGCGGAGCGGCGGCAAAAGGCGAAGGGCTCATGACAAGAACATAGCCGTCGTCCTCTTCCCGGAAAATCTGCGGGGCGCCGTGATCGATGACACCCTCGTTTTCAGGGAAAAAGACGACCTGTTCTGGCGCAGCCTGCGGCTTCGTCGGAAGACCGATGGAGAGAACGATCCGGTCCGGTTCCGCGGCGGCGGACACTTGCCAGTTCCGGGCAATCCGGGGCATGTCTCCGCGCACCCTGTTGAAATAAGCCTCATGACGGGAATCGCGCAGGGACTCATGGTCCGTGACGGGGATCACAAGGTCCACCTCGGAACTTCCGGGAATGCAGCCATCGCGGCAGGCCAGCCATTCCACGCGAGCCCCGATGTTCAGAAACGGTTCGGCAGGGAAACCGCAAAACACCTCGACTTCGACAAGAAGATCCACCGAACTTTCATAACCGAAAGTCACGGCCGCATCTTCGTCGAACTTGCGGGGCGCGGGCCAGGACATCCCGGAGGCGCCCACGCCGTCGGGAAGAATCCATTCGACGCGGGTCGGCAGGCCCGAATCACCCGGGTTTTTCCAATAGATATGCCAGCCCTCGGCGACTTCCAGCCGGAGCGCGATAGTGACAACGGAACCGGGACGGACAGAAAGAGCTTCCGAAATGAGCTCCGCGCGGACAAGCCCGTTTTCCGCGGCACCCGCGGCGAATCCGGCGCTGAAATGCAAAACACAGACGGCCATTGCGATTTTTCCCGCTGTTTTCATACTTTATATATATCATAGGATTAATATAGTATCAAGAGGATTGACAGAACACCCCATTCCGTGAAAAATGGCCGCATGACAAGTCCTGACAAGCTCTTCGGAATGAACCCCCGCTCCGGCCGCTGGGTCTTCATCGCCCTCGGCCTCGGCGTCAGTATCTGCCTCGGCGCGGTGTACGCCTACAGCGTGTTCAAGACGCCGCTCGAGGATCTTTTCGGTGCGAGCGCGACCCAAAGCAACCTTCCCTTTATGGTTTTTCTGGCCGTGTTCGCCCTGTTCACGTTTATCGCCGGCCGGTTTGTCGAGGTTTTCGGGCCGCGCCGCGTCATGGCCGTCGGCGGCCTTGTCGTCGGATCCGGATGGATCCTGACCATGTTCGCCCCGTCCATGACTTCGGTCGTCCTGACTTACGGCATCATCGGCGGCGCCGGAGTCGGTATTGTCTACGGCTGCCCGATCGCCGTCGCCACCCGCTGGTTTCCGGACCGCAAGGGTTTCGCCGTCGGCTTGACCATTCTCGGTTTCGGGATATCAGCGGTCGTCACGGCCCCTCTGGCCCGGGCACTCATCGCCTCACTCGGTCCCCTCAAAACCTTCGGCATCATGGGCGCGGGCATCATTCTCGTCATCGTTCTCCTTTCCCAACCCATGCGGTTTCCCACGCCCGGATGGAAGCCCGAAGGATGGATTCCACCCGAATCCCCGACGAAGAGCCCCACCCCGGCCGTAACTCCTTCACAAATGATCCGGACCCCGGCTTTTAAAGGCCTCTACCTCTGTTTCACCATCGGGACGACGGCCGGCCTCATGGCCATCGGCATCTCGGCCTCGGTCGGACGGGAAGTCATCGGACTCGGCGACGGAGCGGCGGCGGGGTTCGTTTCGTTTTTCGCCCTCTTCAACGGCGGCGGGCGTCCGCTTTTCGGTTGGCTGACGGACAGAATCGGTCCGAGGAAAACCGCCGTCCTGTCATTCGCCCTGATTTTCCTGGCTTCCCTGGGGATGCTCGCATCCGGCCCGGGAAAGACCGTGCTTTACGCCGCATGCTTCGCCTGTTTCTGGCTCTGTCTCGGCGGCTGGCTGGCGCTTTCTCCGGCGGCCACGGCGGCTTATTTCGGGGTCATGAACCACGCCAAAAATTACGGCCTGATGTTCAGCGCCTACGGAGTCGGAGCCATCCTCGGCGGCCTCATCTCCGGAAACGCCCGGGACGTTTTCGGAAGCTACCGCATGGCCTTCGGTCCGACGGCCGCCCTGGCCGTCGTAGGCATCATCCTGGCCCTGACTCTCCTCAAGCCCCCGAGCCAACGCAACCGATAAGGTCTCAAGGGGGCTGCTGGGATTTGAAAATCGGCCCGCCCTGTGCTATTTTTGAGCAACCTTCGGACACAGGCATATTGAAAATGAAACACACCGAATCGCGACGCAGATACGACTTCAAGGCCATCGAGGAGAAATGGCAGGAGCGATGGGAGACCTTCGGGCTCTTCCAGGCTCCGGATGTCCCGCGCCCCGACGCCAAGTTCTATATGCTGGTCATGTTCGCCTATCCCTCGGGCGACATCCACATGGGCCATTTCCGGAATTACATCATCGGCGACGCCGTGGCCCGGCAACAAATGATGCTCGGCAAGGACGTCCTCCACCCCTTCGGCTGGGATGCCTTCGGTCTTCCGGCCGAACGGGCGGCCATCCAGCGCGGCATCCATCCCCGGGAGTGGACTCAGGGAAACATCGAAGTCTCCCGCAAAACCCTGAAACGGGCCGGCATCTCCTTCGACTGGTCGCGCGAGGTCAACTCCTGTCTTCCCGACTACTACAAGTGGACGCAGTGGATGTTTCTCCGCCTGTTCGAGAAAGGTCTGGCCTTCCGGAAGCGCGGCTTCGTCAACTGGTGCCCCGAGGACAAAACCGTGCTGGCCAACGAGCAGGTCAAGGAGGGCCGCTGCGAACGCTGCGAAACGGTCATTGAGAAACGCGATCAGGTCCAGTGGTACTTCCGGATCACCGATTACGCCGACCGCCTCCTGGAAGGGCTCGACCGGCTGCCCGGCTGGCCCGATAACCTCAAGACCATGCAACGGGAGTGGATCGGCCGTTCCCAGGGCGTCGAGGTCGATTTCATCGTCGAGGAGACGGGAGAAAAGCTGCCGATCTTCACCACACGGCCGGACACGATCTACGGCGTCACCTTCATGGCTCTTTCTCCCGAAGCCGAGATCGTCGACCGCCTGAACCTCGAATCGCCTTACCGGGAGCAGGTCTCCGAATACCGGAAAAAAGCCTTTGCCCGAAGCGAGATCGAACGGACGGCGGGCGGAGACAAGGACGGCGTCTTCACCGGGAAATATGCCGTCAACCCGTTCAACAACGAACGGATCCCGCTCTGGGTCGCCGATTACGTTCTCGGCGGCTACGGCACCGGGGCGGTCATGGCCGTGCCCGGACACGACAGCCGTGACTTCGCCTTCGCCCGGAAATACGGTCTCCCGATCCGCATCGTCATCCATCCGGACGCGGCCACGGCACTCGATCCGGACGACATGGACGACGCCTTCACCGCTCTCGGCGTCATGGTCCGATCGGGGCCCTTCGACGGAAAGATCGGCGAGGACGGAATCGAAGCCGTTTGCTCCTGGGCCGAAGAGAAGGGCCTCGGCCGCCGCCGGGTCAACTACAAGCTCAAGGACTGGCTGATTTCCCGTCAGCGCTATTGGGGCGCGCCCATCCCCATCATCCACTGCCCGAAGTGCGGGCCGGTCGCCGTTCCGGATGCGGATCTGCCCGTTCTCCTGCCCGATGTCGAAAACTTCATGCCCGCAGGCCGATCGCCCCTGGAGGATGTCCCCGAATTCATGGACGTTTCCTGCCCCGCCTGCGGTGTGGCTGCCAGGCGCGACGCCGACACCATGGACACGTTCGTCTGCTCGTCATGGTACTTTCTCCGTTATTGCGACGCCCACAACATGGACGCGCCTTATGACACGGCCAAGGCCGACGCCTGGATGCCCATCGACCTCTATATCGGTGGGATCACCCACGCCACAGGCCACCTGCTCTATTTCCGTTTCTTTACGAAATTTCTCCACGACATCGATCGGCTGGCCTGCGACGAGCCCGACCTCCGGATGTTCAACCACGGCATGGTCCTCGACGCCAAGGGAGAGGTCATGTCCAAGTCCAAGGGGAATGTGGTCTCGCCGACCGATCTCATGGACGAGAGGGGCGTCGACGTCGCCCGCCTGGCCATGTTCTTCACGGCGCCGTCGGAAAAAGAGGTTCTCTGGTCGGAAGAGGGCACGACGGGCGTCGAAAAATTCGTCATGAACAAGTTCCTGCCGCTCATCCGTTCGCTTCGGGGGGCACGGCCCGACCTGACACGGACATTCGTCCCCGAAGACCTGACGCCTGAAGAACGGGCCGCCTATGTTCGGCTCAATCAGACGGTGAAAAAGGCCGGGGAATCCTTCGCCGCCCTTCATTTCAATACGGCGATCGCCGCCGTCATGGAGCTTGTCCGTGACTACGAACCGTCAAAGATCGAAAACGACGTCCTCAACGATCAGATCATTCTTAAAACCGTCCAGCTCTTGGCTCCTCTCGCACCCCACCTGGCCGAGGAGATGTGGGAACAAGCCGGATTCACGGAATCCGTCTTCAAATCGGCCTGGCCGGTTCACGACACCCGGGCCGTCGTCGGAGACAGGATTGCCGTCCCGATCCAGGTGAACGGAAAACTCCGAGACACCGTCGAGGTCGCCTCCAGCGCCTCGCAGGTTGAAATCGAAGAGGCGGCCCTGGCCAGCCCCCGGGTGCGCCAGCATACCGACAACCGGGAAATCGTGAAGAAAATCTATATTCCCGGACGGCTCCTCAATATTGTCGTCAAAGGATAAAACTCATGCGGAAGACAGCAAATCCTTTTTTCGCCGTCGCTCTCGGCGCTCTGGCGGTTGCCGGCTTCTTTTCCTGTTCCCACAGTGAAAAGATCGGCTCACGGGCCGAAGAACCGGTTTCAGCGTCCGGCGTCGAAATCGGACTCTCGACCCAGGCCACCACCATCAGGAATCTCACGCAGGATCCCATCGAATACGGAATCCGTCACGATGGGACGGACGGCGTCTGGGAAACGCGCGTCACCCAGCCCGGCTCGATCGACCGTATCGAGGCCGAATCGAATTTGGAAATCAGTTATACCAGCGGCGACGATCCGGTCTTCAACTCCTTGGAGACCGGCGTGCCTTATACGTTCCGCTATGTCAACGGCGACCGGGTGCAGATCTACTTGGGCTCCCACGGTCTCGAAGACGCCGAGGATCTTGCGCCCTTTGTCCCGACACCGATGCCCGTCGTCCGGCGGATGCTGGAAATGGCCGGGGTCGGGGCGGAGGACATCGTCTATGACATCGGTTGCGGCGACGGCCGCATCGTCATCGAGGCGGCCAAGACGTTCGGGGCCCGCGGCGTGGGCATCGACATCGATCCTGAAATGGTCGCAAAATCCAAGGCCAATGTCGAAGAGGCCGGCCTGAATGATCGGGTCGAAATCCTTCACATGGACGCCACGCGGGCGGATATTTCCGCAGCGACGGTCGTCACGCTCTACCTTCTTCCCGAATCGAACGAACTCCTGAGGCCGATCTTCGAGGCCCAGCTCAAGCCCGGAACGGCGGTTGTTTCCCATAATTATTCAATCGCCGGATGGGAAGACCGCAAAATCGACTTCGACACGGTCCTCGACGAGCACGGTGGAGAGCACTACATTTACCTCTACAGGCGGTGATTCCGGAATGCCCGCCGTACCGATCCCCATCGTCATCGGCGCCGCGGCCGGTGCGGTCATCGGATATTTTTTCCACAAATTCATCGGCTGCCGGACGGGCGGCTGCGTCATCGCCGGAAACCGGTATCTGTCCATCCTTTACTGGGCGATCATCGGCGCCCTGGCCGCCAATATCCTGGCGAAATTATTGAGCTGACCAGAACTTTCGACCCCACGTCGATCGAATCGTCGCCGCCGTGGCCCTCGTCTTTTCCGCCCGCATCCTTTCAGAATCGGGAAAATCATGGGATTCCGGGAACCGCTCACCGGCAAAACCTGATTCCAGTTTCTGCGTATGAAATAAAGATTGCGTGATAGCTCTATTGGAAGATCGAAGGAGTCGCCCATGAGCACGGTTCTTCGCGTCGAAGGTTTGAAGAAAACCTACGGCAAGCTGGAAGCCCTGAAGGGTATCGATTTCGAGGTTCGGGCAGGCGAGGTCTTCGCTCTGATCGGGCCTAACGGGGCGGGTAAAACGACCGCCCTGAGGATCTGCGCCACGCTCCTGACGGTGACGGACGGCCGGGTCACTTTCCTGGACTTTGACCTTCGTAAACAGCCGGACATGGTCAGGGAAAAGATCTCCTACCTGCCCGAGGAGGCCGGCGCCTACAAGAATATGAAAGGGCTGGATTATCTCAGGTTCATGGCCGGTTTTTATGCCGCCGGCGCGGGTGAGGAGAAGGAGATCGTGGACCGCGCCGTCAGGATCACGGACTTGGGTCCGCGGCTTCAGGACAAGGTCGGGACCTACAGCAAAGGCATGACCCGGAAAATCCTCCTGGCCCGGGCCCTGATGACAAAACCCGTCCTGGCCATCCTCGACGAGCCCACCTCGGGTCTTGACGTCCTGAACGCCCTCGAGGTGCGTGAGATGATCCGCCGCTACGTGAAGGAGGGCACGTCGGTTCTTCTGTCCTCGCATAACATGCTGGAAATCGAGTTTCTCTCCGACCGCGTCTCGCTGATCGATAAGGGGCGTATCCTCGACTCGGGTACGCCTGCGGAATTGAAGAACAAACATCGGGCCGAAAACCTGGAAGAGGTCTTCAGGAGCACCGTCCAATGAAAAAGTTCGCCAACCTGCTGAAAAAAGAAATGCGCGAGCTGGTGACCGCACAGCTCATCATCTCCCTTGCCGCCATGGTGTTTCTCTTCAACTTCATCGGCCGGGTCAGCCGCAAGGAGGTCGAGAAAGCCATGGGCGTCCAGACGATCGCCGTCCTGGATCTCGACCGAAGCCCGTCCTCCCGGGGGATTCTTACGGGGCTCGAAACCGCCCGCTTCAAAATCGAGTCTATGGAAGGCAAAACCCATGACGAGGCCGTCGAAGCCGCGGGACAAAGCGAGGCCAAGCTCCTCCTGGTCATCCCCGAGGGATTCGGAGATTCGCTGCAGAGCCTCGTGCCCCGGGAAGTCGAGACCTACTCCTTCATGAGAAGTTTTTCCCTGATCGGGGCCCGCGGCCAAGTCATCGTCCGGGCGGTCATCTCCGCCCTCAACGACGCCGCCTCCGACAGCTTTCTCAGGGAAAAGCTCCCGGACCACGATCCGGACGGTCTCAAGAATCCGATCCGCACCCGGGACTTCGTCATCGTCAAGGATCGAATGGCCGAGGGCTCGGCCAACGAGGTCGCCGGCCTGGTCACCTCCCAGTCGCTCCTGATTCCGGTCATCCTGATGATGATCGTCATTTACTCGTCGCAGATGGTCATTTCCGCCGTGGCCATGGAAAAACAGAACAAGACTCTGGAAACCCTGCTCACCGTGCCCATCCGACGGACCTCGATCATTACGGCCAAGATGCTGTCGGCCGGGCTGGTGGGATTGATCTCGGCTTTCGTCTACATGATCGGTTTCCGGAGCTTCATGGGGGGAATGGGAACGGACGATATCCGGGCCGCCGCCGGGGCCGCGGGCGAAGGAATCATGCGGCAGCTCGGCCTCTACTTCGATGCGGGAGGCTACGTGGTCCTCGGAGCGTCCCTGTTTCTGGCCATCCTGGTCGCCCTGGCCATGGCCATGATCCTGGGCGTCCTGGCCGAGGATTTCCGAAGCGCCCAGACCATGATCATGCCTCTCATGTTCATGGTCCTCATCCCCTATTTCATCTCCCTTTTCGCGGATATCATGACCGTCTCCCTGCCCGTTAAAATCCTGATTTGGGCCATCCCCTTCTCTCACCCGTTTCTTGTGTCCCAACACCTCTATCTCGGCAACTCGGGCATGATCGTCGGCGGTCTCGCCTACATGCTGGTCTGGTTCGTGTTCCTGGTCGGATTCGCAGCCAAAATCTTTTCGACCGACCGCATCCTGACCATGAAACTGCGTTTCGGGAAAAAGAAGGCGCAGACGGTCTGACACTCGGGCTTCCCCACGAAGCGAACCCATCGATGCGGGAGCGGGATTCGGATCAGCGCATGAATATCGCGAGGCAGCCATAAGGGCCATGAACCCGATCAACCGGGAAAGCAACCGGGACGGAGATAGCCGACGCCGGTGATTCCTAGACAATTGTCTCCAGGTTCAGTAAAATCGGGACGATTCCCGCCATGACAAAGTGGATACTTTTTCTTTGTGTCGCCGCCCTGGCCGCGGCCGCATGCTCGTCGGTCGATGCACCCGAACCCGCGCCGTTCGGGGCCGTGCCCACCGAACGCCAGATGATCTGGCACGGCATGGAGATGCACGCCTTCATCCATTTCGGGCCGAATACGTTCTCGGGCGTTGAATGGGGTGACGGGCGGGAGTCACCCGATCTTTTCCATCCGACGGAGCTCGACTGTCGCCAATGGGTCAAAGTTCTGAAGGACGCCGGGATGGAGGGCGTCGTCATCACCGCCAAGCACCACGACGGATTCTGCCTCTGGCCTTCGCAATACTCAACCCACACCGTTCGGGAGAGTTCCTGGCGAAACGGACAGGGCGACGTGCTTCGGGAACTCTCCGAGGCCTGCCGGGAATTCGGCCTCAAGTTCGGCGTCTACGTGTCACCTTGGGATCGTAACCACCCGGCGTATTTCACGGACGAATACAACACCGTCTTCAAGAACATGCTGGAAGAGGTCATGACCGGGTACGGCGACGTCTATTACCTGTTTCTCGACGGGGCCTTCAGCGTTGGCCCTGACGGGCGGAGGCAGGAGTACGACTGGGACGGCTTCGTCGAGGTCGTCCGGCGGCTGCAGCCCGACTGCGTCATCTTCAGCGACGCCGGTCCCGACGTCCGTTGGGTCGGAAACGAAGACGGGCATGCGGCCGAGACGAACTGGTCGACTGTCCATTCGGGCGTCTTCTATCCGGGCATTCCCGGCGTGTCCGACCAGTTGCTGACCGGCCACGAGGACGGCGACCTGTGGATCCCGACCGAGGTCGATGTCTCGATCCGGCCGGGCTGGTTCTACCGCGAAAGCGAGGATGCGGCCGTCAAATCCGTCGGGCATCTGATCGACATCTGGTACCGCTCGGTCGGGATGAACGGGAATCTCCTTCTGAACGTCCCGCCGGACCGGCGCGGCATCATTCACGAAAACGACATCCGGGCGCTCATGGGTTTGAGGGCACATCTCGACGCGGCTTTCGCCGAAAATTTGGCTCTCGGCGGCAAGGCGGAAGCGACGAATGTTCGTTCCAATTCCCGGAAATACGACGCTTCTCAGGCCGTCGACGGCGATCCCGAAACCTACTGGGCGACGGACGACGGCGTCACATCCGCATCTCTGGAAATCGATTTGGCCGAACCCGCCACCGTCGGGACGGTTCTTCTCCGGGAATATATCCGCCTGGGTCAGCGCGTCCGCGCCTTTGCGGTCGAGGCGCATGTCGACGGAGACTATCTCGAGGTTGCCCGGGGAACGACGATCGGCAACCGCCGGATCCTGCGGATCCCGCCCTTGGAAACCCGCAAGCTCCGGATCCACTTTGACGCCAAGGCCGCCCCCCTCATCTCGACCGTCGCGGTTTACCGCTGAGCGTCAAGCCAGCTTGGCCAGAACTTTGAAGCGCTTGTCCTCCCAAACGGGTTCGAAATCCCTGTCATTCTGAGCCAGAACGGCCAGGAATTTGTCTTTCTGGATCGCCTTTTTCAAGTGCTCGAGGCAATCGTCATCGTTCCCCGTCAGGCAGGAGACCTGGGCCAGGAGGTAGTGAACCCGTCCCTCGTCCGTTTTGAAATCCAGGGCCTTGTTCAGGATTTTCGCGGCCTCGTCGTAGTTTTCCTGCTGGATGCGGTAGATACCGCACATCACGTGATCTTCGTAAGTCTTCAGCGAGACGGTTTCCTTTTTCGGCCGCCGGCGGGCGATTTCGAGATACATCCGGGCCCGGTCAACAAGTTCCAATTCCACGGCATATTTTTCAAGAAACGCTTCCAACTGGGCGGAGGCTTTGTCCATGTCCCCCTTGCGGAAGTCCTTCATGGCCTGACCGAATGCGGCCAGGGCTTTCTGGTATTCGTCTTTTTTGGCCTTCTTTTCGCTCATATGAATGCTCCTGGGAAATCTTGGGTTGTTTTTGGACGCTATTCTACAGCAGACCGGCGGTTTTGACAAGAACCCGGCCTATACGAACACCGCAAGAGACGAATCGTCACGGAGGGCCCGGACCATCCGGAGATGCAGGGCATGTCCCGCCCGAACGGCGGCGAAACGTCCCAAAACGGGGCAGCCGAGAAGAAAAAGGTCGCCGATCATATCCGCAATTTTGTGGCGGACGCATTCGTCGGGAAAGCGGAGGGGGCCGTTCATGACCCCGGTTTCGTCGAAGACGACGGCATTGTCCAGGGACCCGCCGAGAGCCAGGCCGCGGCGGCGAAGATCGTCGACATCCTTGAAAAACCCGAACGTTCTGGCCGGGGCGATCTCCCGAAGAAAGGTGTCCTCGGATACGGCCAGTTCCAGTCGCTGCCGGCCCACGGCCGGATGATCGAAATGGATGTCATAGGAAATTCGGAAAAACTCATCGGGTTCGACGGAGAAGGACGCCTCTCCATCCTCGATGGTGAAAGGCCGGATGATTTTCAGTTTCTTTCTTTCGACCGGAACGGGCGACGTCCCGGCGTCGGAAATGGCCCGGGCATAAGGAAGAGCGCTTCCGTCCAGAATCGGGGGCTCTTCAGCGTCGAGTTCGATTCTCAGGCTGTCCACACCGCAGGCCGAAAGCGCGGCCATCAAATGCTCGATGGTCAGGACGCGGACGCCCCCGGATGACAGCGCCGTGAAGCGGCCCGACTCAACGTCGGCTTCGACCGGCCGGATTTCACCGTCGATGTCCGTTCTCACGAAAACCAAATCCCCCCTCTCGGAGGGCATGAGCATCATCGTCACCGGTTTGCCCGTGTGGACGCCGACCCCGGAAAAACGGAGAGGAGCGGCCAAGGTTCTTTTGTATTCCATTTCGCTTAGTATAGCTCCAGGAACGGGCTCGCCGCAAATATGAATTCGATCCTCGCGGGCTGTGATATAATGGCCGGGTGAAAAACCGAATCGAAGACATCCTGAAGCAGGTCCGCGACGGAGTCCTGACCCCCGAGGCCGCCCTCGAAGAACTGAAGGATTTTCCCTGCCGCGATCTCGGGTTCGCCCAGATCGACCACCACCGGGAACTCCGGAAAGGCCATCCCGAGATCATTTACGGGCTGGGCAAAACGCCCGATCAGATTATGAAAATCTCCGCCGAAATCCTGGAGAAAGGCAGCAACCTCCTGGTCACCAAGGTCAAGCCCAAGACCTGGGATATCATCCGCGAAGGCATTCCCGGAGCGGTCTACAATGAACTCGGCCGGACGGTCAGCCTGATGACCTCCCCGCCTCCTCCCGGGAAAGGACGGATCGCGGTCATCACCGCCGGGACGTCGGACATCCCCATCGCCGAAGAAGCCTGCGCGACTTCTGAAATCCTCGGCAACGAGACCGAACGCATCTACGATGTCGGCGTGGCCGGGCTTCATCGGATCCTCGGCCAGTACGAAAGAATCCGGAAAGCCCGGGTTCTCATCGTCGTGGCCGGCATGGAAGGAGCCCTGCCCAGCGTCGTGGCCGGCCTCACGGCCGTGCCCATCGTGGCCGTTCCGACAAGTGTGGGATACGGGGCGAGTTTCGGCGGGCTGGCCGCTCTCCTGGCCATGCTGAATTCCTGCCCGGGCGGAGTCGGCGTGGTCAACATCGACAACGGCTTCGGCGCAGCCTACCTGGCCAGCCTGATCAACCACCTCTGAAAAAGGACACGGTTCGCTTGACAATCATCCTTACCGTCCCTATATTGTATTGGATTCTCCGACAGATATTTTAATATGGAAGTTATAGAAAAGATTAGAGAAATCTCTTCTATCGTCGAGATCGCCTCCCAATACACGACGCTGAGGAAACGGGGGCGGACGTTCGTCGGTCTGTGCCCTTTTCATTCGGAAAAAGGCCCGTCTTTCCACGTGGACGACGAAAAACAGCTCTACCACTGCTTCGGCTGCGGAGCGGGAGGCGATGTGTTTTCCCTGGTCATGGAAAAAGAACGCCTCACGTTTCCCGAAGCCCTCCGCTACCTGGCCGAGAAATACCGCATCCCTCTTCCCGCAACGCGAGCCGAATCGGCCGCCTCGCGGCAGGAGGATGCCATTCTCCGCGTCAACGAACAAGCCCTGACCTTCTTCCAAAAGAGCCTGTCCGGCGGCGGAGAAGGTGCGGCGGCGCGTGAATACCTGAAGAAACGCGGGCTGACCGACGATCTTGTCCGCAACTTGAAGATCGGTTACGCCCCGAACGTCTGGGACGGACTCCTCAGGTACGGCCGGAAAAACAATATCCCCGCAGCCCTCCTGGAAAAAGCGGGCCTCGTTCTTCAGGGCCGCAAGCCCGGAGAGCATTACGATCGCTTCCGCGGTCGGATCATCTTTCCCATCTTCAGCCTCTCCGGCAAGGTCGTGGCCTTCGGAGGACGGACGCTTTTCGACGCCGATCCCAAATACCTGAACTCGCCCGAAACTCCCGTCTATACCAAGGGCCGGCATCTCTACGGTCTCCATCTCGGCAAGGAGGCCGTTCGCAAGGCCGGAGAACTCATTCTGGTCGAGGGGTACACGGACCTCATCGGCCTCTTTCAGGCCGGTTTCGAAAACGCTGCAGCCTCCCTGGGAACAAGCCTGACCTCCCATCAGGCGGCCCAGGCGGCCCGGTTCGCCCCCCGGCTCGTTCTCGCCTACGACGGCGACGAGGCCGGGAAGACGGCCGCCCTCCGGGCCGTTCCCATCTGTTTTGAAAGAGGTCTGCACGTCCGTGTCTGTCTTTTTCCCGAAAAGCTCGACCCGGACGCCTTTCTTCGCAAATACGGCCGGGATCGTTTTTCCTCCCTTCTGGAGAAAGCCGTTTCCGGAATCCGGTTTCTGGTCGATCACCATGCCGGAAACGGCCGCATGGACGTTCCGGAGGAAAAAGCCAAGGCCGTCCGCGCCGTCCTCAGGGACCTCGAAAGGATCCCCGACGCGCTGGTTCAGAGCGAGTATTTCCGGCAGGCCGGCGAACTCCTCGGCGTCGGGGAAGCCGTCCTCCGCTCGCTGGCCGAACACCGGTCCGAACGGGCCGCGGCCGACCCCGGAGACCGGTTGTCCCCGGCCGAGCAGCGTCTCTTCCGGGTTCTCATGGAGGATCCGACCGCCGCGCCGGAAGTTTTTGCCGATGTCCGGGACGACGACTTCAAGGGACTGCCGTCCGAACCGGTGTTCGCCTTCATCCAGGATTGCTTTCGTGAAAACCGGCCTTGGAGTCTGTCCGAAATGAAAGACCGCATCCGGCCGGAGCTGTTCAACCTCCTGTCCCGGGCGCTCATGGAAAAAAACACCGGCGCCACCATCGAAGAAGCCAGGGACTGTCTGCATTGTCTGCGAAAAGTCCGGCTCCATGCCCGGCTCGCGGAAATTCAAAAGGACATCATTCAATCGGAACGGAAAGGGGAAAAGGAACGGGTGGCTTCGCTCATGTACCTGAAACAGGACGTGACGAAGCAAATCCTTTCCCTGTGACGCCCATGGCGGAGAAGCAACCCAGTCGAGGAGAGTGACGTGTCGGCGGAAAGCAAATTTCAAAAAAACGAAATCCACCAGCTGATTTCAAAAGGGCGGAAGCAGGGCTACCTGCTGTTCGAGGAAATCGACAAGACCTTCACGGACGAAATGGACGCCGGGCGGGACTTCGACGATTTTCTCTCCTCGATGGACGACTACGGCATCAAGATCCTGGACTCGCGCCAGAAGGAGATTCTCCCCCGGCGGCGCAAGAGTGACCTGATTTCCTCGCACGGGCTGGAACGGACGACGGACCCGGTCAAGCTCTACCTTCGGGAAATGGGCAACATCGCCCTTCTGACCCGTGAGGGCGAGATCGCCATCGCCCGGGAAATCGAACGGGGAGAAAAGGCCATCGTCAAGGCCCTGTCCCGGACCCGTCTGGTTCTGAACGAAGTTCTGCAGATCGAAGACCGGCTCATGGAAAACGCGACCGTCATCCAGGAAATGTTCGACTACACCGAAGACGACATCGCCGAAGGAAAGATCGAGGAGAAAAAGAAGCAGATCCTGGCCAAAATCAAAAAAATCCGTGACCTGAGCGACAAGCTGGACAAGATTCCCGTCGTCCGCAAGAAAACGGTCAGCCGCGGCCGGGTCATCGTCCGGATCAGCCGCATCATCCGGGATCTCAATCTCCGAAGCTCCCACAAGGAACGCATCATCGAGGAACTCCGGGACCGGCTGCGCATCGTCAACGAGCTCGAAGACCAGAAGGACGACATCGCGGCGGCCCTGGCTTCCAAACGAAAAAAGGATGTGGCCGCCCTGAAACAGAAGCAGCGGGAAATCGGCCGGATCATCCGCCGCCACCAGACTGATATCGGACTGAACCCCCAGTCCCTCCGCAAAGCCGTGCGGGCCATCACCACGGGAAAGAAGATCAGCGACCAGGCCAAAAAAGAACTGGTCGCGGCCAATCTGAGGCTGGTGGTCTCCATCGCCAAAAAATACAGCAATCGCGGGCTCCAGTTTCTGGATCTCATCCAGGAAGGCAATATGGGCCTCATGAAGGCCGTGGAAAAGTTCGAATACCGGCGCGGCTACAAATTCTCGACCTATGCCACCTGGTGGATCCGCCAGGCCATCACCCGGGCCATCGCCGACCAGGCCCGGACGATCCGCATCCCCGTCCACATGATCGAGACGATCAACAAGCTCATCCGCGTGTCGCGATCGCTCGTTCAGGAGATCGGCCGGGAACCGACCTGCGAGGAGATCGCCCGCAAGATGGACCTGCCGGTGAGCAAGGTCCGCAAGATCATCAAGATCGCCCAGGAACCGATCTCTCTGGAAACGCCCATCGGCGAGGAGGAAGACAGCCATCTCGGCGACTTCATCGAGGACAAGCTCATCCCCTCGCCCCCCGACACCGTGATTCACATCAATCTCCGCGAGCAGATCGAAGAGGCCCTGAAATCCCTGACCGACAGGGAGGCTCGGGTCCTGAAGATGCGTTTCGGACTCGGCGACGGCAACGAACATACTCTGGAGGAAGTCGGGCAGCAGTTCAAGGTCACCCGGGAACGCATCCGCCAGATCGAGGCCAAGGCCCTTCGCAAACTCAAGCATCCCAGCCGGAGCCGGAAGCTCAAGTCCTTCACCAGCAACACCTGAACGCCGGGCCGAACACGACGAAACCGCCTCACCGGAACTCCCCGCCTTGTTTGACTTGGCCGGGCGATTTTGTTATAACAGCGGCCAGGGGCCTATAGCTCAGCGGTAGAGCTTCCGGCTCATAACCGGCAGGTCCCAGGTTCGAATCCTGGTAGGCCCATCTGACCGTGAGGATCATAATGTGGATATTGCGTTCGAACCGTTAATCAAACTCCAGGAGATCGATTCAGAGATCCACACCGCCTCGCTTTACCTCGAAAGCCTTCCCCGCCTCATCAAGGATATCGAAGACAAGATCGCGGCCGGATCGCGGGCCGTGGCCGAATCCCGGGAGAACCTCGCCCGGAATCAGAAGAACCGCCGTGACCTCGAAACCCGGGTCAAGGATATCAAGGTCCAGATCGGCAAGTACAAGCGCCAGTTGAACGAGGTCAAATCCAACCGGGATTACCAAACCCTTCTCAAGGAAATCGAAGATTCTCAGAAGAAGGTCGATGAAATCGAGGAAACCATCATCAGCGAGATGCTGGCCGCCGACGACATCGAAGACGCCATCCGCGACGCCCAGATGCGCCACAAGAAGGACGAGGAAACCTTAACGGCCGACATCCAAGTGCTACGGGCCAAGCAGGCCGAAATGGAAGCCTGGATGAATCAGCTCGAACAAGAGCGGTCCGCCCTTGTGCCTCAAATTCCGGCCGATCAAACGGAACTCTATGCCTCCATCTTCAAGAAGCGGGGCGGAAATGCGCTCTCGCCGGTCAAGGGTGATTTCTGTTCGCTGTGCCACATGCGCATCCGTCCCCAGATGCTGAACGAGATCCGGGAACGGGCGTCGCTCATCTTCTGCGAAAACTGCGGCCGGATCCTCTACTGGCCCGAAAAGCCCGAGTGACCGCCCCGGCGTTGCCGAGATCCGACAGTTAATCCACCCGAACGATTCCGGAAGCGGGGAAACCCATAAGATAAGAAAAAGGCGGGCCTGCAAAAGATCCGCGGGACTTGTGACCCGGCTTACCCGATGGGGGCGTCGCCGGTCTCGTCCGTGTACATGGCCTCGATGAGCTCGCCGTATTTCTTTTCGATGGCCTTCCGCCGGACCTTGAGCGTCGGCGTGATTTCCCCCTCCCCGATTTCGAAATCCTTCTCGAGCAGCGTGATCTTCTTGATTCTCTCGTAGGGAGCGAGAACGGATACGGCCCGTTCGATCTCGGACATGACGTGGGACACAACCTTTTCGTTTTTCACGAGATCGGCCCGATCCTTGAAAACGATGCCGCCGGCCTGGGCGAAGGCCTCGAGCTTCTCATAATCGGGAACGATCAGCGCGGAGACGAATCGTTTCCGATCGCCGATCATCACGGCGCCGGTGACGAGCGGGAGCGTTTTCAGGAGGTTTTCAATCGGCTGCGGCGCGATGTTCTTTCCGCCCGAGGTGACGATCAGGTCTTTCTTGCGGTCGGTGATGACGAGATAACCGTCGGGATCGATATGCCCGATGTCTCCGGTTTTGAACCACTCGCCGTCGAAGACCTCCCGGGTTTCGGCTTCCTTCTTGTAATAGCCCTTCATGATGTTCGGGCCCTTGGTCAGGATTTCGCCGTCCGGGGCGATTTTGACCTCGACACCCGGGATCGGGTGTCCGACCGTGCCGAACCGCAGGCGCTCGAAGGTGTTGCAGGAAACGACGGGCGAGGTTTCGGTCAGCCCGTAGCCTTCCATGATGTAGAGGCCGATGGCATGGAAAAACTCCGCAATGTCCTTCGACAGCGGAGCGCCTCCGGAAACGAAGAAGCGAACCCGGCCGCCGGTCCGGGCGACGACCTTGGCGAACACCAGCTTGTGGGCCAGTTTTCTCTTGAACTTCAGGGGTCCCGAAACGGGTCGGCCGGCCAGCGTCCGGGCGCTGTGGGCTTTTCCGGTTTTAATCGCCCAGAAGAAGATTTTTCTTTTCACGCCGGAGCCGGCCAGGACCGCGTCCATGACCCGGGCGTAGATTTTTTCGAAAACCCGGGGCACGCTGACCATGATGTTCGGTCGGACTTCCAGAAGGTTCTGGGCGACCGCCTCGACGCTTTCGGCATAGGCGATGGAACAGCCCCGGTAGACATAAGCGAAGGTGACCATCCGTTCGAGCACATGGGAGAGCGGCAGGAATGAGAGAACCACATCGCGGTTGGAGAATTCGAGGAGCGTCGCGGCCGTCGTGACATTGCTCAGGAAATTGCCGTGAGTGAGGATAACGCCTTTGGGAACGCCGGTCGTCCCCGACGTGTAGATCAGCGAGGCTTCGTCTTCGCCCTTGACGGCGAGCGCCATCTCCTTGAACAAACCCGGTTCGGCCGCGTCGATCCGGCGCCCTTCGGCCATGACGGCCTCCAGAGTCAGCACACCGTCCGGTGCTTTATCGGCGAACGTGATGAAGTGCTTGACTTTGTCGAGCCGGGCGCGGATGGCTTCGATTTTGGCCCACTGAACGGCGTCGGAGACCACGACGATTTTGGCGTCGGAATCGTCGATGATGTAGGCGATTTGGTCCGGAACGAGCGTCGTATAGATCGGAACCGTCAACGCGCCGTTGCAAAGGGTCGCGAAGTCCGAAATCGTCCATTCCGGCCGGTTTTCGGCAAGGATGACCAGCTTGTCCTCCTTGCCGAGACCGAGATTCCTCAGTCCCAGAGCCATGTGCCGGACGCGTGTCCCGAATGTTTCCGTGGACAGGGGCGCATAGGCACCGTCTTTCTTGTAGAGCATGAAGTCGTCCTTGGGATAGGACGCCAGCGTGTTGAGCAGGAGACCCGCCAGAGATTGCATCACTTTTCCTCCACCATAAAAGTGGGTGTATTTTATGTTTCGTGTCGGGAGTTGTCAAGGCGGTCTTGAACGGCATGCGCCGGCCTTCCTCGACCGCCTGAGGAAGAGAGTTTCGGGCCGGGCTCAGCCGGACCGGCGATTCAATTCTCGCCGGCCTTGGCGATGGAGCAGATGCGGTCGCTTTCCTCGAGGTTGATGATGCGGACCCCCTGGGTGGCCCGGCTCAACGGCCGGATGGCCGTGGTCTGGATGCGGATGACCTTCCCGGCTTCTGTGATGACGAGAAGATCGTCCTCGTGGATTCCGACCATCCCCAGGGCGTTCCCGACCTTGGGGGTGATTTTGAGGTTCAAGACACCCTGCCCGCCGCGGCCCTTGGGGGGATATTGGTCAACGGCCGTCTTTTTGCCGTAGCCGCGCTCCGTGGCCGTGAAGACGAATTTCTCGTTTTCGCCGACCACGATCATGCCGATGACCATGTCCTTCGGGCGCAGGCGGATGGCCTTGACGCCGGAGGCGGTCCGGCCCATCGCCCGGATCAGGCTTTCCTTGAAGCGGATGGCCCGGCCGAGCATGGTGCCGATGATGATGTCATTTTTTCCGTTGGTCATCTGGGCGGAAAAGAGATCGCTCTTCGGACGGAGCGTGATAGCCGCAATACCGCCCCGGCGGACATTCCGGTATTCGCTGAGCCGGGTTTTCTTGATGATCCCGTCCGTCGTCAGCATGACGATGTAGCGATCCTCGGAGAATTCCTTGACGGCCAGAACGGAGCGGGCCTTCTCACCCGGAGCGAACTCGATGAGGTTGGCGATGGATTTGCCCCGTCCCGATACGCCGACATCGGGAATCTCCAGGGCTTTGAGCCAGTACATCCGGCCCGTATTGGTAAAAAAGAGAAGATAGCTGTGCGTGGAGCAGACAAACAGGTCTTCGACCACGTCCTCGGGCTTCATCTCGATGCCCTTCCTCCCTTTGCCGCCCCGGATCTGAAAGTGGTAGGAGCTGAGCGACGTTCTCTTGATATAGCCCGACGACGTGATGACGATAGCCACGTCCTCTTCCTTGACGAGATCCTCCCTCGTGAGCTCGGAGATCGCCTCGTCGCGGATCTCGGTCCTGCGGGCGTCGCGGTACTCCTCCTTGACCTGCTTGAGCTCATCGACAATGATTTCCTGGATGAGATTGTCCGAAGACAGGATCTTTCGCAGGCGGGCGATGAGCTTCTTCAGCTCTTCGTACTCCTTCTGGATCTTTTCCCGTTCGAGCTGGGTCAATCGCTGCAGGGGAAGATCGAGAATGGCCTGAGCCTGGATCTGGGTCAAACGGAAGCGGGCGATCAGCTCGCGCCGCGCCTCGTCGGGCGTCTTCGAAGCCCGGATGAGCTTGATGATGGCATCGAGGTTGTCGATGCAGATGACCAGTCCTTCGATGATGTGGGCCCGCGCCTCGGCCTTTTTCAGCTCGAAGCGTGTCCTCCGGCGGACAACATCCTGCCGGTGGGAAACGAAATACTTCATGACATCGACGATATTGAGGATCTTCGGCTGTTTGTCGACGATGGCCAGCATGATGATGCCGAAGGAGGTCTGAAGAGCCGTGTGTTTGTAGAGATTGTTGAGGATGATTTCGGGGAGCTCCCCTTTTTTAATCTCGACAACGATCCTCATGCCTTCCCGGTCGGACTCGTCCCGGATGTCGGCGACTCCCTCGATCTTCTTGTCGTTGACGAGTTGGGCGATGTTTTCGAGCAAGCGGGACTTGTTGACCTGGTAGGGAATCTCGGAGACGATGATTTTGTCCTTTTCCCCTTTGGCGCCTCTCTCGAAGGCCGTCTTGGCCCGGACGTGGATGATGCCCCGCCCTTCCCGGTAGGCGTCGATGATGCCCTGCCGTCCGTAGATGATGCCTCCCGTCGGAAAATCCGGTCCCGGAACGAATTTCATGATCTGGTCCACGGTCGCCTTGGGATTCCGGATGAGGTGGATGACGCCGTCCACAACCTCTTCCAGGTTGTGCGGCGGGATATTTGTGGCCATGCCGACGGCGATGCCGTTGCCTCCATTGACCAGAAGGTTGGGAAACCGGGCCGGCAGAACCTCGGGCATATCGAGACTTTCGTCGTAGTTGGGGACGAAATTCACCGTATCCTTTTCGATGTCGGCCATGAGCTCCTGGGCGATCTTGCGCATGCGGACTTCGGTGTAACGCATGGCCGCCGGCGGATCTCCGTCGATGGATCCGAAATTGCCCTGGCCGTCGACCAGGGTGTAGCGGAGACTGAAGCTCTGGGCCATTCGGACCAGGGTGTCGTAGACGGCCTGGTCGCCGTGGGGATGGTACTTCCCGATGACGTCGCCGACGATGCGGGCCGATTTTTTATAGGGCTTGTTCCAGTTTGTGCCGGTTTCATGCAGGGCGTAAAGCACCCGCCGGTGAACGGGCTTGAGGCCGTCCTTGATGTCGGGGATGGCCCGCCCGATGATGACGCTCATCGCGTAGTCCATGTAGGACCGCTTCATTTCTTCTTCGAGACTGACCAGATTGTGTTCGCCGTCCATGGGGGACTCCTTGTCAGGTTGTCTTCGGGATCATCGCGGCGTCAGATGTCGAGATTCTGCGCCTCCAAGGCGTTCGATGCGATAAATTGCCGCCGGGTTTCGACGACGTCGCCCATCAGGATGGAAAAGATCTTGTCGGCTTCGACGGCATCGGTGATCGAGACCTTGAGCAGCGATCTTTGTTCGGGATTCATGGTCGTTTCCCAAAGCTGTTCCGGCGTCATTTCGCCGAGACCTTTGTAGCGTTGGATGTTCAGGCCTTTTCGGCCGTGATCGAACAGAAAGTCCAGAAGCTTGTTCTCGTTCTCGATGGGCGTCTTGTCCTCCCCGCCGTTGTTCATGATGACGAAGGGCGGTTGCAGGTTTTCGAGCTCCTTGTGGATTTTGAACAGGTTCCGGTATTCGGCCGAAGTGACGAGATCCAGGTTGATGCGAGTGGACAAGGCCATGCCGTTGATCTGGTAGACGACATCGAGCTCGTAGCAATCGTGTTCCTCGTCCTTGACCAACTTGGCGCCGAATCCCCTGTCAGCGAGCGGCTTCAGGAGCTTCTCCATGTTCTTCTTGGAGCGAAGGTAATCCCGATCCTCCATGCCCGAATGGAGAAGGATTTCGACAAGGCGGTAGGGGGCATTCTTGCGTTCCAGGATCTGGATGTAGCTTTTCTTGGCCAGGACGGCGCGGAAGAAACGGCGGAACTTTTCTCCCTCGAGGATGTCCTTTCGGCCGCTGACTTTGACCTTGATCTCATCGGAGATCTTGCGCACCATGAATTTTTCGAATTCGCGCTCTTCCTTGAGGTACTGGACGTCCTTGCCTCGGGAGATCTTGTAGAGGGGCGGCCGAGCGATGTAGAGATGCCCGCGCTCGATGAGTTGGGGCATCTGCCTGTAGAAGAACGTCATGAGCAGGGTGCGGATATGGGATCCGTCGACATCGGCGTCGGTCATGACGATAACCCGGTGATAGCGGAGCTTGTCCAGATTGAAATCCGACTGCTCAACGCCCGTTCCCAGCGCGGCGATCATGAATCCGATCTCCTCGCTCTTGAGGACCTTGTCGAAGCGGGCCTTTTCGACGTTCAGGATCTTGCCTTTGAGAGGCAGGACGGCTTGGAACCGCCTGTCGCGGGCCTGCTTGGCCGAACCGCCGGCCGAATCGCCTTCGACGAGATAGATTTCGCTCGTGGCCGGATTGCGATCCTGGCAGTCGGCCAGTTTTCCCGGCAGGGAGGTCGACTCCAGAATGCCTTTTCTCCGGGCCAGTTCCCGGGCCTTGCGGGCCGCTTCCCGGGTGCGGGCGGCGTCGACGACCTTGAGGACGATCTTTTTGGCCAGCGACGGATTCTCTTCGAAAAACTGCGACAGACGCTCGTTGACGATGGACTCGACGATCCCCTTGACCTCGGAATTGCCGAGCTTGGTTTTGGTCTGGCCCTCGAACTGGGGGTTCTGGAGCTTGACGCTGAGAACGGCGCAGAGGCCTTCCCGGGTGTCGTCGCCGCTCATGGAGACATCCTTGAGCATGTTGTGCGAGCCGGCGTAGGCATTGATCGACCGTGTCAGGGCGGCCTTGAAGCCGATGAGATGCGTCCCGCCCTCGGTCGTGTTGATGTTGTTGACGAAGGAAAAAATCGTCTCGGAGTAACCGGAGTTGTACTGGATGGCCATCTCAACCATGATGTCGTCCCGGGTGCCTTCGAAACAGATCGGCTTGGGGTTGATGACGTCCTTGTTCTGGTTCAGGTATTGGACGAACTCATAGATACCGCCCTTGTAATGGAACTCGTGGGACTTGCTCGTCCGTTCGTCGACGATGGAGATTTTCAGGCCTTTGTTCAGAAAGGAAAGCTCGCGCATCCTCTGGGTGAGGACCTCGAAGCTGAATTCCGGCGTCTCGAACACGGTGTCGTCGGGCCAGAAGGTGATCTTGGTGCCCGTCCTCTTGGTTTTCCCGATCTGTTGGAGCGGCGCCTGAGGGACGCCTCTCTCGTAGCTCTGGGTGAAAACTCCGCCGTCCCGCTTGATTTCGAGATCAAGCCGCCGGGACAGGGCATTGACTACGGACACGCCGACGCCGTGCAGGCCGCCCGAAACCTTGTAGGATTTGGAGTCGAACTTTCCCCCGGCGTGAAGGACGGTCATGACGACTTCGGCCGCCGACCGTTTTTCTTTCTTATGCTTTTCGACGGGGATGCCGCGGCCGTTGTCGATGACGGTCACGGAATTGTCGACATGAATGATGACTTCGATCTGAGAGCAATATCCGCCCATGGCCTCGTCGACACTGTTGTCGACGACTTCATAGACGAGGTGATGCAGGCCTTCCACTCCCGTGCTGCCGATATACATGGCCGGCCGTTTTCGTACGGCTTCGAGGCCCTTCAGAACCTTGATGCTGTCCGCCGAATACATGTCTTTTTTCATGGTCAACCGTATCCAGTAATCCTGTGTAATTCCCGATAGGAATTATACTCCAAAATGAACTCGGAGTAAAGATTTTTTTGTTTTTTTTGGTCCGGCGAATCATGTCTATGACGTTTATTATAAGTAACTTAATGAGACTTTACGGAGCGCCGGGCGCGGCCCTGGAGGACTTGGCCCAAAAACACCCCGAAAAACTCCCCGAATCGACCTCCCGGTCATGGTTTGCGGGGCGATCCCGGACCCGTCCCGAAGATCCGATCGAACCTCGCCGCGGGACAGTTCCATATGGATAAACGCGCCGCCCTGGGGTATAATCTCACCGCACGGAGGTGTTCATGCCGGCCAATCTGCCCCCCGAATATTTCGAAGTCGAACGCACACTCCGCACGGCAAAAACTCCCCGGGAAAAGATCGAAATCTACGAAAAGCTTCTGTCCATCATCCCCAAACACAAGGGAACGGAAAAGCTGCTCGCGCTCTATAAAACCAAAGCCGCCAAGCTCCGCGATGAAATGCAGAGACGCCCGGCGGCCGCCCGCCGCGGCCCGAGCCACCGGGTCGAAAAATCCGGCGCCGGACAGATCGTCTTCGCCGGCCCTCCCAATGCAGGCAAATCGAAAATCATCCGGGAACTGACGGGAGCCGATGTCGAAACCGCGGATTATCCGTTCACGACGCGGGCCGCATCGCCCTTCATGATGCCGTATCTCAACATCCGCATCCAGCTTGTCGACTCACCGCCGGTCTCCGCCGAATACATGGAAACCTGGTTTCCGGAGACCGTCAAGGCGGCCGACGCCGTCTGCCTGACGGCCGACTTGGGCGACCCGGACGGAGCGGCCGTTATGGACGGCATCATCCGCAAACTGGGCGAAAAACGGATCGAATTCGCCGCGCCCGATGCCGACATCCCCCCGGAAAAAATCCCGTTTGTCAAAAAAACCCTTCTGGTCGCCAACAAGATCGATCTTCCCGGGGCGACCGAACGGTTCGAGGAGATGTCCCTTCTTCTCGAAGGGGCCTTCACTCGACATCGCGTTTCAGCGCTTTCAGGGGAGGGCCTGGAAGATCTGAGGCGGAGTCTTTTCGACCTTCTCGGGATCGTCCGTGTCTACAGCAAAATTCCGGGGAAAAAACCGGATACCGACTCCCCCTTCACTCTCCGGAAAGGAAGCACCGTGATGGACATGGCCCGGGCCGTCCATAAGGACTTCAAGGAAAAGTTGAATTACGCCCGCGTCTGGAACGCCAAAGGATTGGACGGTCTCCGGGTCACCCGGGATTATCCTCTGGAGGACGAGGACACCGTCGAGCTGCACATCTGACGCCGGGCCAGTTCATCTTTCGCCGGCCGATCCGGACTCCGCTTCATCAAGACGCTTTTTCGGAAACCGCATCCTTTTTGCACAGGGCTTCATAAAGGACGGGCACCATGATCAGCCGGAGGAAGATGGCGAAGAAAAATCCCCCGATATAGACGACGGCCAGCGGGCGATGGAGTTCGGCGCCCGTCGTCACGCTCAGGGCAAGGGGCAACACCCCGACGATCATGACCAAATCGGTCATGAGAATGGGCCGGAATTTCGTCAAAGCGCCCTTGACGACGGCGTCTCTCAACCGGAGACCGCGCCGGCGGAAATCATTGATCTTGGCCACCATGATGACGTCGTTCTGGACGCAGATTCCGAAAAGGGCGATCAACCCGATGGTGGAGGAGACGTTGATGGACTGTCCGGCGATCAGAAGCCCCAGAATGCCGCCGATCAGAGTGGACGGAATGTTGAGGATGATCAGCAGGGATTGGCGGACGGATCCGAGCGAGGTAAAGAGGATGACGAAGATGACCAGGACGACCAGGATCATGAGCAGCGTCAGGTGCCGGAGAGCGCTTTGCTGGCTTTCATACTGGCCGCCGAAGGTGACGTAATACCCCGGCGGCAGATCGACCTCTTCGGTGATCCGGATCCGGGCCTCATCGACAAAGCCGCCGATGTCGCGTCCGACGACATTGCAGAGGGCGATTTTCCGGCGCATCAGATTCTCCCGGAATATGGTCTGGGGGCCTTCGTCGCGGTAGATGTCGGCCAGTTCGGCGAGCGGGATCCTTTCTCCGCCGGGAGCCGCGATCAAGAGGTTGCGGATGGCGTTTTCATCGTTGCGATAGGCCTCGTCGAGACGGACGAGAACCGAGGTCACGCGGTCGGTCTCGAAAACATCCGTGGCCTCGAGGCCGTTGAGCGCCGTTTCGACCGTATCCGCGACCTGGGCGACCGGGATGCCGAAGCGGGCCAGCTTTTCCCGGTTCAGGCGGATGACAAGCTGGGGAACTCCGGCCGTCTGTTCGATCTGGAGATCGGCCACGCCCCGGATTTCCGCAAGCACATGGCGGATGTCCTCGATCTTGTCATTCATGATCTCGAGATCGGTTCCGAAGAGCTTGACGGAAAGCTCGCCTTCGGTTCCGGTCAGCATTTCGGCCAGCTTGTTGGAAATGGGCTGCTCGAAGATATAGGCGATGCCGGGAATCTTGTCGAGCTCGAGACGCATGGCCGCGGTGATCTCCTCGAATCCGCGCTTGCGTTTTTCCCGGGGCAGAAGCTGGATGTTGTAGTGGCTGTGATTCACCGGGTGGAGGTGTTCGGAGGCCTCGGCCGTGCCCGTCGTCCGGGCCACGGCGACGACCTCGGGAAATTCCATAAAGAGGCGTTCGATGCGCCGTCCCATGCGGACGGATTCCTCCAGGGAGGTTTCGGGAAGCATGACCGTCGAGGCCATGATGGCTCCTTCGTCAAGCGGCGGCACAAACTCCTTGCCCAGGAAATTGTATGTGACGCCGGCACCGAGGATCAACACGACGAAGATCGCAATCAAAATATTTTTCCGGGGCAGAGCGGCGGCGAGAACCCGAACGTAAAACCGTTCCAGGACCTCGTTCAGCCGGCTTCGTCGGATCTTCAGGTTTTTTCCGCCCAGAAAGACCGCGGCCAGAATCGGCTGAAGCGTCAGGTTGAGGATCATGGCGCCGAAAAGCGCCGCAGCCACGGCGAAGGCCGTCGGCCGGAACATGGCCCCCTCGAGACCTTGGAGCGTGAGAAGCGGCAGAAAGACGAGAATGATGATGACGCTGGCCGAGAAGAGATAGCGGCCCACGTCCTTGGCGGCTTCGGAAACGATATCGGAGACTGTGGCCTGTCCCTCTTTTTCCTTGAGAAGACGGACGATGTTTTCCACCATGATGATCGATCCGTTGGCCATCTTTCCAATCCCGATGGCCAGACCTCCGATCGACATGACGGTCAGGGCCACACCGAAGAAATCCATGAAAACGATCGCCACCAGAATGGACAGCGGGATGGTCAGGGAGGCGATGAGAGAGCTTCTGAGATTCCCCATGAAAATCATCATGACGACGACAATGAGCAGGGCGCCCTGGAATATGGAAACCTCGACGTGCTGAATGGATTTCAGAATCAGCACGGACTGGTCGTAAAACGGTCGGATCGAAATGCCGGGAGGGAGGTCCCGTGCGATTCCGGCCAGAGCCTCCTTCATGTTGGCGATGGCCTTCAGCGTGTCCCCGCCGTATTGCTTCTCGACGGTGACATAGACGGCTTCCCGTCCGTTGTACCCGCCCGACTCCCTCCGGAATTTAGTCCCTTCCCGAACGTCGGCGACATCGCGGACACGCACCGGGACGTTCCCCCGCACGCTGATCACGGAGTCCCCGATATCCTCAAGGACCTCGATCCGGCCGAGCCCCTTGATCAGAATTTCCTGGGGTCCGCGGGTGATGACGCCGCCGGAAAAATTCCGGTTGGATTGCTCGAGGGCTTCCCGGACCTCGTCCACGGTGATGCCGTAGTTGCTCAGCCGTTCGGGCTTCAGGAGAACCTGGAACTGCCGGATGTAGCCCCCGAGGTTGATGACGAAGGAGACGCCGGGGACGCCCTGGAGCCTGTGGCGGACGGTCCAGTCGGCGACGGAGCGGAGTTCGACAGGGTCGACGGAATCGTCCTCGCCGACGACGGCAAATTCAAAGACCTCGCCCATCCGGGATGAGACCGGACCGAGAATGGGGACGCTTGTTCCCTGCGGCAAACGGCCGGAAATGAGTTCCAGCTTGCTGGAGACGATCTGGCGGGCCAGGTAAATGTCCGTTCCCCAGTCGAATTCCACCGTGATGACGGAGTCGCCGGTCGTCGATTCGGAGCGGACCCGCGTGACATACGGCGCCCCCGAAAGAAGACTTTCCAGGGGATAGGAAATGAGCCGTTCCACATCCTCCGAAGCCATGCCGGGATTTTCCGTGATGACATTCACCAGCGGGGCGTTCAGGTCGGGATAAATGTCCTTGGGCATCCGGATGTAGGCCGCGGCCGCCCAGAGGCCGACGAGACCCAGGAGAAGAACCGTCAGCAACCTGTGTTTGAGGGCAAAATCGATAAGCCTGTCGATCATGTCGCTCTCGCTCTTCCGGTTCTCAATGGGTATGGCCCGACGACATCAGAACATCGTCGAGAAGCTTCGACTTCAACTGGAAATGACCGCGGGTGACGACGACATCTCCCGGTTCCAGCCCGTCCAGAACTTCCAGAAAGCCGTCTTCCTTGATGCCGGTTCGGATCACACGGGGGGCGAACTCGCCCTCCCGTTTGACGAAAACGACCCGCGCATCTCCTTCCTCGAGAACGGCCTCGGCGGGAACGGCCAGGACTTGTCCATCGCCGTTCAATTGGATCCTGACGGAGGCGAACATCCCGGGTTTGAGCTTGTGTTCGGGATTGGCCACCTCTGTCCGGATGGTGATCGTCCGCGTCTCTTCGTTCATGATGTCTCCGACATGGCAGAGATTGCCCTCGAAAACTTCGCCCGGGTAGGCGGGAACCGAGACGCGGACGATCTGTCCCTGCCGAACGCGGGCGATGTCTTTCTCGAAGATCTCGGCATCCACACCGAGAACGCCGGGGTCGATCAGAACAAGGATCTCCGTCGCCTGATCGACCATGGCTCCGAGGACCGCGTTGCTGATCGCCACACGACCCTCCAGAGGCGCGTGAAGTGTGATCGAAGGGCTTATCTGATGGGTTTCCGCAATGACTCGGACCTGTTCCTCCGTGAAGCCCAGGACATGCAGCTTCTTTTCGGCGCCATTGAGCTCGGCCCGGGCGCTCTTCAGTTCCGCCTCGGCGACCATCAGGTTCTTCTGGGCCCCGACGCCCCGATCGAAGAGCCTCTTTTCTCGCTCATGGTTGCTCTGCGCGAGTTCGAAATCGGCCGCGGCCTTGTAAAACGCCGACTTCGCCGTTCCGACTTCTTCGCTCTGGAGGGAGACCAGGGGACGTCCGGCCAGGACCCAATCGCCGACCCGGACATGGATGTCCGAGATCCGGGCCGGGAAGGCATAGCTGACAATCGCCTTGCCCATGGGATGAGCCAGGACTTTGCCCATGGCTTCCAATGTGTCCCGCATGGGCCGGAGGACGGCCGGAGCGGTCGTCAATTCCAGGAATTCCTTTTCCTCTTCCGTCAGGATGACGCGATCGGAAAACGCCCAGGCCGGGCCGAACCTCCGGCCCGGAGCCCGGCCCCTCTCCCCTCGACCGGGTGGGAGACGATCCGAGCGTCCGGGAGAATCCGGATCCATTTGGGACAGATCCGCAACCTCCGGGCCGGATTCGGGTGAGCGCGCACATCCGCCGGCCGCGATCATCCAAAAAACGGCCATTCCCAATATCACAAGGGTTTTTCTAGTCATTGTTGTCTCCGATCGAATCCGTCAGCAGTCCTGCGGCTCTCTCTAGGAGAGACAGCGTCAGGCCGTAATTGTGCAGCGCCTCGGCATAGGATTGTCTCACATCGATCAGGGTGCGGCGGGCGTCGATAAGCTCCATGCCGCCGATCTCCCCCTCCTGATAGCTGAAAAGAAACATGTGATAGGCCTCCTCCGCCTCGGCCAGAATATCCTCCTCGAAAAGCCGGATCTGATCGACGGCCGTCGCGGCCCGGGAGTAGGCCTCTTCCAACTCAAGACCGACGATCATTTCCGTATAGCCCATTTCTTTTTGCAGCGAACGGACCAGAGCCTCGGCCTCGGCAATTTCCCCCCGGCGGGGCTGCCAGAAAAACAGGGGAATGGGCAGCGACAGCGTAAAGTCCCAGGTCGTCTTCTCGCCCGTGATTCTGTGCCGGGAAAGGCCTATTTCAAAATCCGGAAGATACTCCATATAACCCTGGGTTTTTTTCATGGACTCCCTATCCATGGCCAGCCGGAGCCTGAAGATCTCGGGACGCAAAGACATGGCCCGATCCAGGAAGGCCTCCAGAGGCGGAAGATCCGTCCCGTTCGGACGATGTCCCTCCTGAATGTCCAAAGGGGCATTCCGGTCCCGGGACAGAATGACGTTCAGGGCGGCCCGGGCCAGACGGACTTCGTTTTCGGCCGTTTTGACGTCATTCGCCGCTTTGAGATCCTCGACCCGGGCTCTTAAAACATCGACACGCGCCACAGCGCCTTCCGCATGCTTCCATTCGGTTTTTTCCAAAAAATCCCGGGTGAGCTCAAGATTCTGCCGGGCCAGCCGCAGGTTTTCCGAGGCCAGAAGAAGCCCGTAAAAAGCCTCTTTGACCTGGAGAGCCACGTCGAGCTTCAACAGATCGATATCGGCCCGGACTTCCTGGGCTTCCCGGACGGCGATCGTCCTTCGGAGACGTCTTTTTCCCGGAAATTCGATAAGCTGGCTGACGCCGTAATAGGATTCACCCGAACCCCGAAAATCGAAAAGCTTCGGCTGAAGATCAAAATCGAAATCCAGGCCGGGCTGTGGAAGCGCGCCCGCCTGATTGACTCGGGCCAGTGCGGCCTCGTGCTGATCGATTGAAGAAAGAATGAGAGGATTCCGGGCGAGCGCTTCTTCGACACAGCGTTTCAGCGTCCAGGCGGATTTTTCCGCATGTCCGTCCGACACGATCAGGACGGCTGCGGCAGCGACGGCCGACAGAATGATTTTTCTTTTCCCGGTCATGCCTCCTCCTCGGTCCAAGAACGAAGAATTTCAAAAAAGACCCGAGTGACGACACTCAGGCCGGAGGAGGAGACCGGGACAGCCGTGAGATCAGGAAGAGATCCCGCGTCGCAACAATATCCGCCGATTCCGAAAAGCCGACACAGCACATGTGCGGAAAATAGGAGAACAGGGCGGGACCTTCCGTCAGTGAGCTGTTAAGGAAATGACAAGCGGGACAGGGAGATCCCCCGGGATGACCCGTATCCGTATGAAAAAAATTGATGAACAGGCTGAGAGACGTAAAGACCAGCAGAATTCCCAGGATTTCCACACGGAAAAAAGCTCGAACCGGATTTCGGGGTCTATCCTGAGAATTCTGAAACGCCTTCATGTCTTTATGTATTATACAGAATCTGATGTTTCAATCATAGGGCTTCTTGTCCGCCATTCCGACCTGTGGTATTTTGTTGCGGGAGGAAAACATGTCGGGAAAAACGATTCTTGCAACCTGTCTTTGCGGCGCGGCGGCTCTGGCCATGACATTCACCCAAACCACCCAAGCCAATCCCAAGGTCGTTCTATCCACAACCCTGGGCGAAATCGTGATCGAACTCCAAGCCGACAAGGCGCCCGGAACGGTCAAGAACTTTCTGGCCTATGTCGACGAGACGTTTTACGACGGAACGATTTTTCACCGGGTGATCCCCGGTTTCATGATCCAGGCCGGCGGCCACACCGCGGACATGTCCGAGAAGCCGGGCCGGGATCCGATCCGAAATGAGGCCGCCAACGGACTGAAGAACAGCCGGGGGACTCTGGCCATGGCCCGGACGGCGGAAGATGTCCATAGCGCGACATCACAATTTTTCATCAATCTCGCGGACAATCATTCGCTGAATCACAAAAACCGCCCCCTTGAAGGCTACGGTTACTGTGTCTTCGGCACGGTCGTCTCCGGAATGGATGTCGTCGACGCCATCGCCGCCGTAAAGACCGGAACCCGGCGGGGCCACCAGGACGTTCCCCGGGAGCCCATCGTCATCACCTCGGCGCGGCGGGCCGACTGATCCGTCCAAAAAGTGTTCGATTGGATTTTCGCCTTCGTTCATCTTCTGGGCCTTGCGGCCGCTCTCATCTATACCGTCCTGTCTCTTGTCAGAGGCGAGACATCCCGGGGCCTTCTGCTCCTGGGCATTCTGGCCGTTTACTACTTCCTTGTCCTGCACAAGCCGGTCATGAAGGAAATCCGGCGCAAACGTCGCTCCGGATGACGATTGCACTCTTCCCCGTCCGTGGAGTATGATAATTTCCGGTATGAGGAAAGACATGATCATCGCCAAAGAAGGTTGGACCTTCATTTTGCCGGCTATTCTTCTCGTCGTCCTGATGGGAGTGATCGGCTGGAGGGTCCCGGCCGTTGTTTTTCTCCTGCTCGGACTGGCTCTGCTCTTTTTCTTCCGTGACCCGGTCCGGACATCCCCCCCCGGCGATCACTTGATCGTCGCACCCGCCGACGGGAAAGTCGTCAAGATCGAGGATGAGGTCTCGCCCGGAGATGAACGTCCGCCCATCAAGCGCATCAGCATTTTTCTCTCTCTCCTGGATGTCCACGTCACGCGCTCGCCCGTCGCCGGCAGGGTGGAACATGTCGATTACCATCCCGGCAAGTTTCTGCCCGCCTACCGGGACGAAGCCGCGGTGAGCAACGAATCCAACACCATCGTTCTCAAAGGGCCCGCGGGAGATCTTCTGATCCGCCAGATCGTCGGCGTCGCGGCCCGCCGCATCAAGTGTTTCGTCCGCGCCGGCGACACCGTCACCAAGGGCCAGCGCATCGGTTTGATGTACTTCGGTTCCCGCGTGGAACTCCATCTGCCCCCCGAAGCGGACATCCGGGTCACCGAAGGACAAAAGGTCAAGGCCGGCATCAGCGTGATTGCGGAGATTTCCCAATGAAAGTCAGGAAAGCCTACGGAGAGATTTTTCTTCTCCCCAGCCTCTTTACGCTCTCCAACCTGTTTTGCGGGTTTCTGAGCATCCTGATGACCTTTCACGGCCGGTACCGCTTGGCGGCCTTTTTGATCATCATCGCCGCGATCTTCGATGCCATGGACGGCATCGTCGCCCGAATGACGGACGCCGGATCCGACTTCGGCATCCAGCTCGACTCCCTCTCCGACACCGTGTCTTTCGGTGCGGCCGCCTCGTTTCTTCTCTACTTCTGGGGCCTGAAAAACCTTCAAACTCTGGGACTCGTTGTGAGTTTTCTTTTTCTGGCCGCCGCCGTCATCCGCCTCGCCCGCTACAACATCCGGACGAAGGCCCAGCCGGACCGGAGGACTTACCAGGGTTTGACCGTTCCCTCCGCATCTCTTTTCCTGGCGTCGGTCGTGATTTTTTTGCCGGCCAGCCTTTCGAGCCTCTGGGAAGCCCTGCCCATGGCCGGATTGACTCTCTTCCTGGCGCTCTGCATGGTCAGCGCCATCCCCTATAAAAACTACCTCAACATCAATTTCCGGCGGAAAATCAGCGCACGGACCGTTCTTTTCATGGCCGTCATCCTGGGCGGTTTGGTTTTTTATCACAAGATCTTTTTGCTCGTCTTTTTCGGAATGAATGCTCTTTCCGGACCGTTTCAGGCCTTAATCAGAATGCTGAAAAAAAAACAAAAGTCTGAGGATCCGGTCGCCGTCAAGCCCGTCGAATAACGGATGCCGATGACGGAGATCAAAAAGAAGACCCTTCGCATCCGGATTCGAAGACCAAAGACGGCATTCCGAAGAATTTTTCGTTTCCTTCCGGTTCTCATTCTCCTCGCCGCGGCCGTCCTGTCCGGAGCATTCCTGATACGAAGCACCAAGCATCCCGCCGCTCTTCCGGATTCATGGCCGCCGATTCCCGCGGAAGAGGCCGCCGCGCCGCTTCGGGAACACAGGGAAACGATCGGCCGCGGCCGAACCCTGGCCGCCATCCTTCAGGATCAGGGATTCTCAGCCGCCGACGTCCATCGCATCCGGGAAGCCTCGCGTCCGGCTTATGATCTTTCCAGAATCCGGACGGGACACGAATTCCGTCTTTTCTTTTCCGAAGATGACTGGGACTGTCTGGAATATGATATCGACGGGAAAACGTATCTTGTGGTCTCAAAAGCCGCCGATGACATCTCGGCCGAAATCCGGGAATTTCCCTTCGAAGACCATTTGGCCGTCGTCTGGGGGGAAATCCGGGACAGCCTCATCCTCGCCGTCAACCGGGCCGGCGAAAGCGACATCCTCGCCCTCAGTCTGGCCGAAGATATCTTCGGCTGGGACATCGATTTTCACACGGATATCCAACCCGGCGACGCCTTCCGGATTCTGTTTGAGAAGAGATTCCTCGAAGGCGATTTCGCCGGATACAGGAATATTCTGGCCGCCGAGTTCACCAACCGGGGAAAAACCTTCCGCGCCTTCCGCTTCACCGATCCGGAGACGGGGAAGGCGGATTATTACGATGCGGACGGCAATTCCCTGAAGCGTGAATTTCTTCGCACCCCCATCAAGTTCGCCCGCATCACATCACGCTTCAGTCACAGCCGTCTGCACCCGATCCGCAAGGTCTATCGGCCACATTACGGTGTCGATTATGCGGCGCCTGTCGGGACAACGGTCCAGGCCACAGGCGATGGAACCGTGGTCTTTGCCGGATGGAGCGGAGCTGCGGGCCGCATGATCCGGATCCGCCACAAGAACGGGTACGAGACAAGCTACCTTCATCTCCGGGGATATGCGAAAGGCATCCGGCAGGGAGTTCGTGTCCAGGCCGGGCAGACGATCGGCTATGTCGGATCGTCGGGCGAGTCGACGGGACCTCACCTGGATTATCGGATTTCCCAATACGGCCGCTTCATCAATCCCCTGAGCAGCCGTTTCGAACCGGCCGCCCCCCTGAGAGAGGAACTCCGCGCGGCGTTCCGGGAGGAAGCCGCGCGGTTCCTCTATGCCCTCAACATTCCGGCACCCGCGATCTTCAGCGCCGGGAGCGTCAGTTCGTTTTGATCTCCTTTTTTTCAGCGCCGGCCTTCTCTCTTGAGCCGGCCATACAAAATTGAGCCGGAAATCTGGCGTGACGTCGACAAGAACCCTGATAGGGTTGACAAGGAGGGTTCCGGTTCCTATCTTGAGGGTATCAACCATTCAGCCAGGGAGGTCTTTATGCGTATCACTCTTTCCATTCTCAAGGCCGATATCGGCAGTATCGGAGGGCATATCATGCCGAGCAAGGTCGTGATGGAATCCGTCCGGGACCATGTTCGGGAAAACGGAAAGGACATCCTGATCGATTCATTCATCGGGTCGACCGGCGACGATATCGCTATCCTCTGCACCCACAAAGGCGGCCCGGTCAACGCCGACGTGCACCGCCTGGCTTGGGACGCTTTCAAGACCGGAACGGAAGCTGCCAAAGGACAGGGCCTCTACGGCGCGGGGCAGGATCTTCTCAAGGACGCCTTCAGCGGCAACATCAAGGGCATGGGCCCTGCAGTGGCCGAAATGGAATTTGACGAGCGGCCCAACGAGCCCTTCGTCATGTTTGCGGCCGACAAGACCGACCCCGGGGCTTACAATCTTCCTCTCTATCTCGGTTTCGCCGACCCGATGTACTGCGCCGGGCTCATTCTCAGCCCCAAAATGAGCCAAGGTTATACCTTCCGGATCATCGACGTCGGTTACACGGAAAAGGACAAGGTCATCGACCTGAACACACCGGAAGATCTCTACAATATCGCCGCCCTTCTCCGCGACAACGAGCGCTACGTCGTCGAAGGGATCTATTCCCGGGCCACGGGCAACCAGGCGGCGGCCGTGTCGACGACGCGCCTCCACAACATCGCCGGAAAATACACGGGCAAGGACGATCCCGTCGCCCTGGTCCGCGTCCAGGGCGAATTCCCGGCGACGGGCGAGGTCCTGGCGCCCTTCTCCATCGGGCACTACGTGGCCGGTTTCATGCGCGGAAGCCACATCGGCCCTCTCATGCCCTGCAAGCTCAATGCCACGGTCTCCTACTTCGACGGCCCTCCGGTCGTCACCGGCGCCGCTTTTTGTGTCCACAACGGAAAACTGACCGAACCGGCCGACGTCTTCGACCACCCCTACTGGGACGCCGTCCGGCTTCAGGTCTCGGCCAAAGCCGATGCCATTCGCAGACAGGGATTCTCGGGGGCGGCCATGCTGCCCTACAGCGAACTCGAATACGGCGGCGTCGTCGAAAAACTGGCCGAGCTCGAAAAACGCTTCACGCTGCGGGATTGACGCCGATCACGAGCCCTGTTGACGCGCGGATGAAGTTCCGCCTTGCAAAAACTGCGGAGAGGTGGACGATGAGACATCGCCTGGCAATTTTTGCGGCCGTTGTGCTGGTTGCGGGGGCCGGATGCGCGGACCGGGAAACCGCCGCCGGCGCATGGAAGGGTCGGATCGATCATGAAGACGGAGTTACGATCGTCCGGAATCCCATGGAACCGGTTCATCCCGGGCCCGCGCTCGCTCTCACGGAGGATTGGACGATCGGCGGAGCGGGCGCTTCGGACGAATCGATTCTGGTGATTCCTCGGTCCCTGGCGGTCGATGAGAACGGAAACGTGTTCGTTCTTGATAACCGCGAACCTTTTGTCAAGGTCTTCGATGCCGAAGGCCGGTATCTGCGATCATTCGGCCGCCAAGGCCAGGGCCCCGGAGAGCTCGATTTCGCCGGAAACATTTGTCTTCCACCCGAAAGCGACAAGGTGGCGGTTTTTGGAGGACACTATCTGCACTGGTTCGACTTGGCGGGAGGACACCTCGATTCGGCGAGAATTCCATCCTGGGCAGTAACGTGGTCCGCCACAGCTGATTCACAAGACCGGTTCACCCTGTCGGAAATGTCCCCTCTGGACCGCATGGAGCGGTTGGTTCGCATCGAATCTCAGACCGGAGCGAGAACCGAGATCTTCTCCCGGCCGGCCCCCCGCGATCCCAATCCCTTCAGTTCCCGGCTGAGATGGGCACAGGCCGGCCGGAACTTTCTGATCGTCGGAGACCCGAGGGAATATGAACTCCTGGTCCTCGATGCCGAAGGCTCTCTCGTCCGCAGAATTCTTCGTGATCATAAGCCTGTTCCTGTGAGCCGGGAAGACATCGACGAATTCGAGTCCCGGCGCACGCCGCCCGGCATCAGCCACGCCGGAAATGTCTATTCGAAAAATCATGCGGCCTTCCGGAGCCTCATTGTCGACGATCTCGGACAGATTTTCGTTCAGACATGGGAGCAGACGTCCGATCGCAAAGAGGATATTCATGACATTTTCGACGCCGAAGGCCGTTTCATCGGCCGTGCACCGCTGCCCCGGCATGCGGATCTGATCAATCCCAAGACCCGAATCCTCAAAAAGGGAAAGCTTTACGCGATCGAACCCGACGATGAGGGATACGATGTCGTCAAACAATACTCCGTAACTTGGCTGATTGAATAACGAGTTTTGAGCCCGCGCTGCGACCACAGGGGTATGCCCCTTTTGATCCCCCGACACCCGGCTCACCGCGGCAAAGCGCGGGGCTTGTCCGCCGGTCATCAAGTCGCCGGAGAAACCTCGGGAGTATCCGCGGCGCCGGGCCGGTCCGAGTCGTCCAGCCGGACGATAACCATCGGGCCGGCTTTCCGTATGAATAATCGCATGTTTTGAGATTTCCAAACGAGGGGGGGCCATGCTCAGAGACATCATCCGAAAAGAAATCCTGGACAACATCACCAGCCCGAAGTTCGTTTTCACCTTCCTGCTCTGCACAATTCTCATCCTGCTCTCGGTTTACACGGGAGTGACCAACTTTGCGGCGGAGCGCAAGGAGTACACGGCGGCGCTGGCTCTCAACAAGAAGAATCTGGAGAGCCAGCCGAACTATAACTCCCTGGCGGGTATCGGGGTCAAAATCAACAAGCCGCCGCAGGTGCTGGGGACGATCGTCAACGGCATCGAGGAAGCCGTCGGCCGGGTCGCGCCGGTCAACATCGCCGCAGATCCCAATCTGATCGATTCCAAGTACAGCAGCAATCCGGTCTTCGCCGTCTTCGGACCGCTGGACCTGATGTTCATCGTCAAGATCGTCCTCAGCCTGTTCGCCATCCTCTTCACCTACGACGCCATCGTCGGCGAGAAGGAGCGGGGAACTCTGAAACTGGCCCTGTCGAACGATGTGCCGCGGGACCGCCTGATACTGGGCAAGGCCATCGGCGGCTATATCAGTCTGCTCATCCCCCTTCTGATCCCGCTCATCATGAGCCTGCTCATCCTGCTGATCGCCCCCAACATCCACCTTGGAGGGGGGGACTGGATCCGGCTCCTGCTCATCTTTCTGATGTTTTTCCTCTACCTGTCGGTCTTCTTCAGCCTCGGCCTATTCGTCTCGGCCCGGACCAGCCGGTCCTCGACAAGCTTCCTGGTTCTCCTTTTCGCCTGGGTGGTTATCGTCATGGTTATTCCCAAGGCGGCGGTCATCACCGCCGGGCAGGTCCGGCCCATCCCCTCGGTCCACGAGGTTACAGCCAAGAAGGACGCCTTCCTTCAGCAGATCCAGCAGGAAGGCCAGAAGACGGCCCGGGAGTGGGTCCAACAGAACAAGGCCGACGCGGACAAGGACCCCAAGGGCTTCCAGGAACGGTTCCGAAGTTACATCGAGGCCTATCAACAGGAACTGACCGATAGGATCGACGCCAACAATGTGGCCATCGAGAGGGATTATCAGTTGAAAAAAAGCGTCCAGCAGAACCTGGCCGTCAACCTGTCCCGAATCTCGCCGGCCTCGGCCCTGACCTTCGGCTCCATGACCCTGGCCAGGACGGGGATCGACGAGTACGACCGGTTCCTGGCCTCAGTTCGGGCCTTCAAACCCATCTACACGAAGTGGATCAACTCCAAGATGGGGGAAAGCATCAACTTCCAGACGGGGGAACTGGCCGCCATCTCGATTGAAGATATGCCCCGGCATGTGCTCGAACCGGAGGGGCTGACCCAATCGCTTGTCAGGACGCTTCCCGATTTCGTCCTGATGTTCGTCATGATCATGATCTTTTTCGTCGGAGCCTACGTGTCGTTCCTCCGATACGACGTCCGCTGAGGAGTGCCGCCATGCTCGAAACCATCAACCTGACAAAACGCTATGAAGACGGAATGCTGGCCCTGGACTCGCTGAACCTGAAGGTCGAGCCGGGAGAGATCTTCTGCATGTTCGGGGCCAATGGAGCCGGGAAGACGACGACCATCAACCTGTTCCTCGGGTTCATCCCCCCGACATCGGGGACGGTCCTTATCGAGGACATCGATGTTCACAAAGATCCCCTGCGGGCCAAGCGGCACGTTTCCTTCGTCTCCGAGAACGTCATGCTCTACGGCAACTTTACGGCGATCCAGAATCTGGACTACTTCAGCCGCCTGGCCGGAAAGAGGACCCTGGCCAAGTCCGATTACGCCGATGTCCTCGGGCGCGTCGGTCTCCAGAAAGAGGCCTTCGACCGACGGGTCAAAAATTTCTCGAAAGGCATGCGCCAGAAGCTGGGCATCGCCATCGCCTTGGTCAAGGACGCACCGAACGTCCTGCTCGACGAGCCGACCTCCGGCCTCGATCCCCAGTCGGGTCGGGAGTTTCTCGAGATTCTCCTTCAAATGCGCGACCGGGGGAAGTCCGTGTTCATGTCCACCCACGATATCTTCCGGGCCAAGCTCATCGCCGACCGTGTCGGTTTCATGCGAAAGGGGCGGCTGGTGATGCTGAAAACCGCCAAGGATCTGGAGGGGGCGGACCTGACCGACCTCTATATCCAGTACATGGAGGAGCAGCCGGCGCAGGCCGGGACATCGGTCTTCGGCTGATGTCCCGGGTCCTCCCGTTCTCGCGCGGGTTAGAATCCCGTGCTGCGACCAAGAGGGCATACCCCCTTGGGTTCCCCGACACCCGGCTCCCCGCGGTGAGCCGCGGGGTTATTCCGCCAGGCGTCAAGCTCGCTGGGAAACCGCGTTTCGACAGTCCCCGTTCGGCCGGATGGCCAAGGCAAAATCGTAAGACGTTGATTTATGACGGCCAGCGGATGTCGAGCGCCGTCATTTTGTTGAACAGGGTCTTGCGGCTCACACCCAGAATCCGGGCCGCCCGGGTTCGGTTTCCGCCTGCTTGGCGAAGAGCCTCAAGGATGAGATCTCTTTCGGTCCGGGCGGCGGCTCGCTGCGATTCCTCTTTCATGGATGCGGGAGGAGCGGCGGCGGGATCCCGGGATGCCGGAACGAATCCTCCGGTCCGGATCCTGGCCGGAAGAGCCGCCTCGTCCACCCATTCGCCTTCGGACATGACCAGGGCTTCGTAGACGACATTCTCGAGTTCGCGGACATTCCCCGGCCAGGCGTAGGAGATCAGACGGGCCAGGGCGCCGGATGTGAACCCCGCGAAGGTTTTGCCGAGTTCTCCGGAATATTTCCGGACAAAGTGATCGACCAGCGGGGGGATGTCATCGACTCTCTCCCTCAACGGCGGAAGACGGAGGGACAGGACGGCCAGCCGGAAATAGAGGTCCTCCCGAAAGCTTCCCTTGCGGACTTCCTCTTCGAGGTTCTTGTTCGTCGCCGCGATGACGCGCACGTCCACCGGAACGGTCTGCGTCCCGCCGATCCGGATGATCTCCCTTTCGCCGAGAGCCCGCAGGAGTTTGACCTGGGCTTCCTGGGAGAGTTCGCCGACCTCATCGAGAAAAATTGTTCCCGTGTGGGCCAGTTCGAATTTGCCGATCTTGTCGGCCCGGGCATCCGTGAAGGCGCCTTTGACATGGCCGAAGAATTCCGACTCGATGAGGTCGCGGGGCACGGCGCCGCAGTTGACGACGACGAACGGCCCGTCCCGGCGCGGCCCGGCGAAATGGACGGCCCGGGCCGCAAGTTCCTTGCCCGTGCCGCTTTCACCCGTGATCAGGACCGTCCCGTCGACCCGGCTGATCTTTTCCATGAGCTGGAAAACCGAATTCATACGTCCCGATGTCCCGACGATGTTCGAAAACCGGAAGCGGGAAGACAATTCCGAACGAAGAGTTTCAACTTGATGTCTGAGATTTCGGATCTCGAGAATGCGCGAGATGTTGAGCATGAGTTCTTCGTTGTCGACGGGTTTTTCCAGGTAGGCGTAAGCGCCGAGTTTGACGGCCTCGACGGCGTTCCGGATGTTGCCGAAGGCCGTGATGATGATGATTTCGGCGGGAGGCCGGATCTCCCGGAGTCCGGCCAGGACATCGAGCCCGGACATATCGGGAAGATTCATGTCGAGAAGGACGACGTCGGGTTCGAAGAGACGGGTTTTCTCAATGCCGCTCCGGCCGTCCCCGGCCGTTTCCACCTCGAAACCGTGGTCACCGAGCAGGATCGGGAAGACCTCCCGGATGCTCTTCTCGTCGTCGATGATCAGAATGCGTTCATTCATGGCTTCCTCCCGCTCGGCGACGGCAATGTGATAAGGGCCGTCGTCCCCTCTCCGGGACGGCTGAAAAATTCGATCTCTCCTCCATGCGCCTTGACGATCGTATAGCAGATCGAAAGCCCCAGCCCCGTTCCGCCCTTTTTGGTCGTGAAAAAGGGATCGAAAATTTTTTCGAGATCCACTTCGGAAATTCCCGGCCCCGTATCGGAAACCCGGACCCGGATCCGTCCTTCTCCAAGCCGAGTGATCTCGACCGAAAGCGTTCCGCCGGTCTCCATGGCTTGAACGGCGTTGAGAAACACATTCAGGAAGAGCTGCTTGATCTGGGACTTGTCGGCCGCGACGATGACGGGGGAAGGCGGGAAAACGGTCCGGATGTCCACCTGCCGGGTTCGGGCCTGGATGGAAATGAGGGCCACGCTTTCTTCGAGCAGCGCCGCGATGTCGCAAGCCTCCTTTGTGATCATGGACGGCCTGGAGAAAGAGAGAAGCGCGACCAGGATCTCATCGATCCGGTCGGTCTCTCTGAGGGCGACGCCGAGAAGCTTCCTCTCGGTCTCTTCGCGGCAACGGGTCTCCAGGTACTGGAGAGAGGATTTGATGGACGTCAGAGGGTTGCGGATTTCGTGGGCGGCCCCGGCGGCCAGTTCGCCGATCGTGGCCAGCCGGTCGGCCCGCAACATGCGCCGGACGCGTTCCCGCTGTTCCTTATAGAGAAGGGCGTTTTCGAGGGCGATGCCGGCCTGGGGCATGACGGCCTCGATGAATGAGATCTCCTGCCCGGAAAATCCAATTTTCGATTTACCGGATCCGACACAGAGAACCCCGATCAGCCGATTCATGGACAGGATCGGGAAGCAGAACGCGAGGTCAAGCCTGCCGATGACCTCCTTGTCTTTATCCTCCAAATACCCGAAGACCCCGGCTTGACGCCCGATATCGAGATGTGCCCTGTTGACCTTGAGCCACTTGACAAGTTTATCCTGACCCGACAGGGTCAGGCCCTTGAGATGATCGGCATCATATCCGGATGCGGCGCCGACCCGGAACAACCCGAGGTCGCCGTCATAAATAAACAGAACCAGGCGATCCCAGGCAACGGCTTCCTTGATCGTGCCCAGCATGTTCCGGGCGATGAGGTCGAAATCCTCGATGAGATTGAGACTCTCCGTGAAATCGCGGAATACGGTCTTTGCGGGAACGGCCGGGCGTTTCCGGCTCCCGAGAAAACCGCGGATCCTGCGCAACACACTCGTCATGATGCTGACTCCTGAATCAAGAGGATACCCCAAACCCCAACGAAAGTAAAAAGCGGGAAAACGGGGAAAATGGGTAACGGCTTTCCCGGTCTTGGGTAACCGTAGTGACGCATGATGCCGAGTTTGCTCTGCATTCTTGCTGCGAATTCATCCTAATGCAAAAACCGGGCCTTTATGAGCGTTTCAATCCCTCCGTTGATCCCCAAGAAAGACTCCGTTGACGGCATTTTTAATTCCGGTCTCGCGAAAAGCGGAGATTTGGCACCGCGTTTGCATTATTCTAAGCGAACGAATGGAGATGCCATATGAAAATCCTTAAATATTTCGTGATCCTCATCACGGTTCTCATCCTCGGGTTCATGCTGTTCGCACAATCGCAGGAATCCCAGTCTCTGAAACTGCTGAGACTGAAAAGCTCGCAACTGCAGCTCGAGCAGAAAAAGGGCGATTTCGACAGGGCGCTCAGCATGAAGGAATCGGGACTGATCTCGGAGGCGGAATTCTCCCTGACGCGGACCTACTACCTCCAGGCCCAGGTCGACTACCAGCAAGCCCTCATCAGTTTCATGGGAAGCGAGGCCCGCATCTCGGTGGCCGGCGCGGTTAAGTTCCAGGACCGGTCCGGCAGGAAATTCGTCCGGGTCGCGCTCCGCTATTCGTCCAAGGAACTCAAGGAACTGGCCAACCTGAATATCAGCGCTGAGGACCTGTTTCCGCTCGACTTCATGAAGGAGATCAAGGACGTCCATGTCTCGCTTCTCTCGGAGGGCAAGATCATCTCCGACCCGTACGAGAAGACGATCGCCTCGATGCCGCTTGAAACGGAGCGGGACGCGACGTTCGGCCTCCTCCGCGACGTCGAGAATCTGGATATCAGTGTCGCCTACTCCGGCAAGACGGAGGTCACCTCGGTCTACCTCCAGAAGGGCGTCAGCGCCAATCTCGTGACCATCAACTCACCCCAGTTCTCCCAGGAAGCGGACCTCGAAAGCACGGCGACCTACGACCTGTCGCTCGAAAAGTTCAGCGGCGAAGCCAACGTCTTCAAGCTCGAAGCCGTCAACCTGCCGCCCCAGCTCACCCACGAGTTCTCGGATCCGCGGACGGGGGCAAGGCTGTCGCAGATCATGTTCAGCGAAGGGGTGACCAGCCTGAACCTGGCCCTGAAGTTGTTTCTGCCCAAAAACCCGGACAGCCGGGTCGTACTCGATAAGCCCCTCGAGTTCCACGTCCTGGCGCTCGACAATGAGCAGACCCTGGCGCTCCGCGAGATCCAGGCCCGCGACGGCGGTGGATTCGTGACCGATGAGGAGATCGAGAGCCTGAAATCGGGAGGCGCCAAGCTCGAGATCATTCCCCGCGGCGTGCCCCGGGTCGAGGTCCAGGCTTTGAATCTCTACCACGAGATCAAGGTCGGGGAGACCGTGGACATGGACGTCACCATCAAGAACACGGGAACCCGCACGCTCAACAACGTGCGCGTGTTCTGCGACCTGCCGCTCAACTGGCGGGCGGAAATCGTTCCCGACCTCATCCCGGTTCTCGAACAAAACAAGGACGAGGTCGTCCGGATCCGGTTCGTCCCGCCCGCGGACGTCTCTGTCGGCGATTACGAACCCAAGATCCGGACCGATTCCATCGCCGACAACCGGAGGGTGGAATCCCTCGACAAGATCGTCCGCATCCATCTCGGTTCGAAGACGAACGTTCTCGGCATCGGGGCCCTGGTTCTTCTTCTTGTGGGCCTGCTCGTCGGCATCGTCGTCTTCGGCATCAAGCTGACGCGAAGATAATGAGGAGAACATCATGACCGATCGACAGCCTATCCTGAAGGCCGATGACCTGTCCAAGCGTTACGAGGACGGCGTTCTGGCCCTGAATCATCTGAACCTGGAAGTCCGTCCGGGGGAACTCTACTGCCTGCTCGGGGCCAACGGTGCAGGAAAGACGACGACCATTAATCTGTTTCTGAACTTCATCCCGCCGACGACCGGGACATGTTTCATCAATGGAATCGACGTCACCAGGGATCCGCTCGAGGCCAAGAAATTCGTGGCCTTCGTTTCCGAGAACGTCATGCTATACGGCAACTTCACGGCCCGCCAGAACCTCGACTTCTTCGCCAAACTCGGCGGTAAGACCGGCCTGGCGAAAGAAGACTACGACCGGGTCATGCGCCGGGTCTCTCTCCAGGAGAAGGCCTTCACCCAGCGGGTCAAGACCTTCTCCAAGGGCATGCGGCAGAAGCTGGGCATTTCCATCGCCATCATCAAGGACGCCCCGGCCGTTTTGCTGGATGAGCCGACCTCGGGCCTCGATCCCAAAGCGGCCGAAGAGTTTCTCGAGATCATGACCGAGCTCAAAAATGAGGGCAAGTCCATTCTGATGTCGACCCATGACATTTTCAGGGCCAAGGAGATCGGCGATCGGGTCGGGATCATGAAGGAAGGCCGCCTGGTCATGGAGCGGACCCGGGAGGAGCTCCAGTACGAGGACCTCGTCAAGATCTACATCGACTACATGAAGTCCGAGCCGCCGGCTTTATCATGAAGGTCCGACCATGATCAGCGCCGTTATCAAGAAAGAAATTCTCTCGAACCTTCTGAGCTATAAATTCTACGTCGTCATCCTGCTAACGGCCGTCCTGGTCGTGACGAGTTTTTTCGTCATGGCCCGGGATTACAAGGAGCGGCTGGCCGACTACAGCCTTATCCGGCCAAAGCCCGGAGAGCCCATCGCCGTCAATCCACCCAATCCTCTGTCGATCTTTGCCAAGGGCCTGGACGAAGCCATGGCCCGGTCCTTCGAGGTCAGCATTATCGGTATCCATGTCCGATCCGGTCAGAAATCGGGCAACGCCGTCTTCGCCTTCTTCCCGGCCCCCGATTTCCTTTATATCGTCCGGGTCATCCTCTCGCTCGTCGCCCTCCTCTTCGGTTTCGACCAGGTTAGCCGGGAAAAAGAAGCCGGCACGCTGCGCCTGATGCTGGCCAACCCGGCTTCGAGGGGCGGGATCCTGGCCGGGAAATGGCTCGGCAATTTCCTGACCTTGGCCATCCCATTTTTCCTGGTGACAATGCTCGGCACAGCCGTGGTCAATCTCGATCCGGCCATCCGCCTGTCCGCGGACCAGGCCCTGCGACTGGGCCTCATTCTTATTCTGACCCTCTTCTACATTGCCTTTTTCCTGAGTCTGGGGATCCTCGTCTCGACATTGACCCGGCGGGCTTCGAGCTCCCTCGTCATTCTGCTCTTCATCTGGGCCCTCCTCGTCTTCATTCTGCCGAACCTGGGAACGCTTATCGCGCGTCAGGCGGTTGAAGTGCCGTCGGTCCGGGCGCTGAGCGAAAAGCGCAGCCAAATCTGGACCCGGGAAATTCTCCTCCTCACCCGGGACGTAGGCGATCGGGCCTCGCACATCAAGGCCATCAGCGCCGAGAACGACGCGATCGAGGCGGACTACAGGATCAGGTTCGACCGACTGGTCGAACTGGCCAGGACCATCAATCGCATCTCTCCCGTGGCCGGTTTCATCTACGCGGCGACCGAGATCGCCGGGACGGGCGTCGGCGAGGAAGGAGCATTCAAGAACGAGGTCGTCCGCTATAAGAACAGCCTGCTCGACCGGACGCTCGCCTCGCCGGATTCGGGGATGGCGGACCATCCGGCTTTTCGCTACACATACCGGCCGCTTGACCGTATTCTGACCGGAGGAGCGCTCTTCGACGCAGCCTGGCTGATCGTTTTCAACATCCTCTTTTTCGCCCTGAGCCATACGGCCTTCGTAAGATATGACGTCCGCTGAAGCCCCCATGGAGAAATCATGATGACAACGCTCGTCAAGAAAGAGATTCTGGCCAACATCCTGTCGTTTCGTTTTGTCGTATCGACGCTCCTTCTTCTGATCGTCATTCCGGCTACGACATTCATCCTGACCAACGATTATCTCAGGCGGGTCGACGACGCATCCCTGCGCCGGGCCGAGATCGAAACCTACATGCGGAACTACGCCCATTTCAACCGGATCGGCGGCATCCTGCAGCCCGAGGAGGCGCCCATCCCCTTTCACGCTCTCATCCGCGGACTGTCGGCGGATGCGAACCTCGGGGAGTTCGACAACGATCCTCTTCCGGTCATGTTCCCTCTCATCGACCTTGTCTTCATCGTCACCATCGTCATGAGCCTGACGGCCCTGATCTTCGCCTACGACGCCGTCAGCGGCGAGAAGGAGGACGGCACGTTGAAGCTCATGCTGGCCAACGCCTTGGCCCGGCCCGGAATCATCCTGGCCAAGATCGCTGGAGGCGGGCTGACTCTCCTCATGCCCTTCCTCTTGTCCCTTGTCGTCAGCCTCCTTGTCATTCTGATCCGCCCGGGCATCGCCTGGAAAGGGCAAGACTGGGGTGCATTGGCCATGGTCACTCTGGGGGCGGTTTTCTATGTGATGTTATTCTACAGCCTCGGCGTCTTCATCTCGACGCGCCATCAATCGAGTTCATCCTCGATCATGACTTCGCTTCTCGTTTGGGTCCTGCTTGTTCTCGTCATTCCCAATCTGAGTCCTTATGCGGCATCATTCCTGGCCCCGACGCCGTCCCGGATCCAAGTCGAGAGGGAAGCCGCGCGGCTGGGCGACACGGAGCGTGACAAGCTCGGGCGGAAGCTCCAGGCCGAACGTTTAAGCGGGCTTGTCGCCCGGTATCCGATTCTGGCTGAGCGCTTGTCGGAAAATGAAAAGAAGCGTCTCATGGAACAGGATCCGGCGGCGAGGGAGGCTTTCGCGGCGGCGACCAAGGCAAGCCAGGAAGCCTGGGACGAGGCCAACCGGATCCAAAGCGAGAAGATGGCCGCCGTCAGGAGAGAGGCGGACCTCAAGGAGGAGGCCCAAACCCGGCTGGCCCGAACGATTTCCTTGGCTTCTCCTCTCGCGGTCTTCACTTTTACGGCCACAGATCTGACCTCGACGGGCCTGCGGAACCAGGCTCATTTCAGCAGGCTGAGCCGTCTCTGGGGGGAGGATTTCGGCAACTATGTAAGGAAAAGGGTGGCTGAACTCCAGGCCAAGGACCCGACCGCGGACTGGTGGAACACGGCCGTGGACATGAGCGACCGGCCCCGATTCGAATACCGCGAGGAGGCGCTCAGCGGGCGGGTGAGCGCGGCGCTGCCCGGTCTGGGACTGCTCTTCGGATATGGGCTCATCTTTTTCGCTCTCGCCTACGTTTCGTTTCTCCGCTACGACCCCCGTTGACAAACGAAGACGTTTCGACTAATATACACATGATATTACACATATAGAGAGCCGCCATGAAAAGGACAAATATTTTGCTCACGGAAAGTCAGCATAAGGCCGTCAAGGCCTATGCCAGGAGGGAAGGCAAAACTCTCGGCCACATGGTCCGAGAGGCCCTGGATCTGGCCTACAAAAAAAAAGATCCCCTCGAACAGAGGAGAGATACCGCCGTCGCCGCATTCCGGGAGGGATTAATCAGCCTTGGGAAAACCGCGGAAGTGCTGGGCCTCGATCCGGTGACTGCCAGGATTTACTTGAGAGATGCCGGAGTCCCGCTCAACAGTCCGCAAAGTCGTGAAACCGCCGGCGACGCGGAACATGCCTGAAATCGTATTCGACAGCTGCGTCGTTTCCAACTTCGCTCTGTCCGGGGCGCTTCCTGTTCTGGAAAAAATGTACAGAGGAGACGCGATCATTACGGAATTTATATCGGCGGAAATCCTTCGAGGAATCCAGGCCGGTCATACGGCCCTGGCCGGAATTCCGGAAGCTGTTCGGGCCGGGTGGATGAAAGAAACGGGACTGCGGTCGTCCAAAGAAAAAGCTCTCTTTTCGGCATTGTCGATATCGCTGGGTCTGGGGGAAGCATCGAGCATCGCCGTCGCCAAATGCCGCGGTTTCCGTCTGGCCTCCGACGATCGAGTGGCCCGGGCCGAAGCGGGGCGGCTGGCCGTTCTCCTGACCGGAACCGTCGGTATCCTGGTCAAGGCCGTGAGATCCGGTGTCTGTAACACCGGGACAGCCGAAGTCCATCTTAACAAGATGATCGCCGCCGGCTTCTTCTCGCCCGTTCAATCGATTCAAAACATTGTCTAAAATGGTGCCCATCGACCTCGTCAAGAACCTGGTCGCGATCGGCCGCCGGAAGCTCGCCAAAACCTCGTCCCCCAATTTCGAATGAGATGAACCCGCCATTCCGGATATAACTATTCGAATAACCACGCGGTCTTCCGGAGTCTGTTCGTCAAAAAGGGAAAGCCATACGCGATCGAGCCTGACGAGGAGGGATGCGAGGTCGTTATACAATTCTCTGTATCCCGGCTGATCGAATAGCCGGACCATTCCGGACGGCGTGTTTCGGTCGGTTTTGACAGGCCGCAGGCGTTCCTGTATCCTGAGCGGGAAGATGCAAAAGCCCCGCAACCCGTTCCCGACCGTCGACATCATCATCGAGGTCATGCGCAACGGCCGTAAAACCGGGATCGTGCTTATCAAAAGGAAGAACCCGCCTTACGGCTGGGCTCTTCCCGGGGGATTCGTCGATACCGGCGAATCCCTGGAGGCGGCGGCGGCCCGCGAAGCCCTCGAGGAGACTTCGCTGGCCGTCGACCTCGTCCGTCAGTTTCACACCTACTCGGATCCGAGGCGCGACCCCCGGTTTCACACGATCTCCACGGTTTATATCGCCCGGGCCGAAGGCCGTCCCGTCGCCCGCGACGACGCCCGGGAAGCGGGGGTTTTCACGAAAACCGGCCTGCCTCCCCGCCTGGCCTTCGACCACGGCCGCATCCTCGACGAATATTTCGCCGGGAAAGGACGACGACCATGTGCGACAACACGGACAATAAAAACCAAAAACCCGCCCCCGACTCCGGAATCGAGCTCAGGGAAGTCCGCAAGGTCTGGGGCCCGTCGGAAGCGGACATAATCAAGGCCTTTCTCGAAAGCCACGGCATCTCCAGCCTGCAGCGCGGACGCGTGGTTCAGTCCGTCCATCCCTTCACCGCTGACGGTTTGGGAGAAATCCGGGTCTTTGTCGGCGATAAGGACTATGATCGGGCCATGGAGCTTCTCAACGAACTTCCCAATTTGGAAGAAGACCCCGACTAGCCCCGCATCCACCGCCGGGAACCCCCGGATCTCATTTTTCTCGTCAGCCTCAATCAACAACCTCAGATGTCGATTTGCAACCATCCGGACCTCCTTGATCGTGTCCGGATAGTTGATCCGTTCCAGCGTTCACCGGGAATTCTATTTCAAAATCCCCGCTGATCAGGACGTGAAATCCAGGAATTCTTCGCTTTTTTTAGTAAAAAAATGGGTAATAATCGCTTGACTTTCGGTATTTTATAACCTATATTTATGTCAAAACGGGATGAAACGGGACGAATCGGGAAGTTTGGCCATGAACAACACTTTGATGGGCAGCTATTCGGCCCGGCTCGACGCCAGCGGAAGAATCAAGATTCCGGAGAAATTCCGCGAGACGATCGAGGCCGGTTACGGCCGGGATCTGTTCATCACGTCCCTCAGGGACGAATCCATCCAGATCTATCCCCTGGCCGTCTGGCTGGAGATGACCGGGATGGCATCCGAGGGCGGCGCCCACCTGCGGCCCGATGTCAGGAAATTCCTTCTTCGCGTCAACCGCAAGGGCAGCCGCTACGAGATCGACTCCAAGGGGCGCGTTCTGATCAGCCCTGTCCTGAGGGAAAAAGCCGGGTTGAAGGACGAGGTCGAAGTCATCGGTCTGTCCAACCACCTCGAAGTCTGGAACAAGGACAGCCTCGACAGGATTCTCGAGGACACGCCTTTGTCCGATGAGGAGTTCGAAAACATCGCCCGTCTCATCCCTCGAGGAAAACTGGAATGACCACCCATGGGCATATCCCCGTTCTTCTCGATGAAGTCCTGGACATCCTTGATGCCGCCCAGCCCGGATTGTATATCGACGGAACCCTGGGCGCGGCCGGCCACGCCTTCGAAATCCTGAAGAAAAACCCCGGCGCTTCGCTCATCGGCCTGGACCGGGATGAAACATCCCTCCGCGCCGCCTCCGAGCGTCTCGAATCCTTTGCCGACAGAATCGTCCTCTACAACGCCGACTTCCGCCAGCTTCCCGATCTGGATATCGATTTTGCCTCCGTCAAGGGGTATCTCTTCGATCTGGGAATCTCCTCCCGGCAGCTCGACGATCCGGTCCGGGGATTCAGCCACTCCCTGGAAGGGCCCCTCGACATGCGCATGGACGCCCGGGAGAAAACCACGGCTTTCAAAATTCTGGACACATCCAGCGAATCCCGTCTGGCCGAGATCTTCCGGAATTATGGAGAGCTCAACCAGGCCAGAAAACTGGCCCGGGAAATCGCCGGGCGGCGTAAATTCCGGAAATTCGAAACGACGACCCAACTCCGCCTTCTCGTCGAGGAGGTCTGCCGGTGGCATCCGCAAAAAGGCCGGATCCATCCCGCCGCAAAGGTCTTTCAGGCTCTTCGAATCGAAGTCAACCGGGAACTCGAAGGCCTTTCGGAATTTTTGGACGAACTCTTCGATCTCATGGCCCCGGGCGCCCGAATCGCCGTGATCTCTTTTCACTCCCTCGAAGACCGCATCGCCAAACGGGCTTTCCTGGGTGCATCCTCCGGGGAAAATGCGCCGCCGCGCCTGAAAATTCTCACCCGCAAACCGGTGACCCCCTCCAAGGAGGAGGTCTCCCGCAATCCCCGATCCCGATCGGCGAAAATGCGGGCGGCCGAAAGGATCTGACGTGGTCCGCCAATCGATGAATTGGAGCAACCTCGCCCTCACCACCGGAGCGATCCTGGTCGTCCTCGGCCTGTTGACGTTTTATATCTGGCATCAAACCGAATCCATCCGCATGGGATATCAAATCGGCGATATCGAAGCCCGAAACGCCGCCCTCCGGGAAGAGATCCGAAAACTCGAAACCCGCAAAGAGCAGCTTCTTTCGCTCGAAACCATCGATCGGATCGCCCGGGAAAAACTCGGCCTGTCCGACCCGCGCCGGGAACAGGTTGTCTACGAGATTCCACCGCAAGGGATGAAAGTCGAAATCCCATGAGAACCTATTACGGCAGCCTTGTCAGGAAACGGGCCAAAGTCACCGTTGCGCTGTTCGCCTTGTGGTTCATCGTAATTCTGATCCGGCTTGTTCAGCTCCAGGTTCTCGAACATCCCCGCCTCAAATCCGAAGTTCTCGATCAGAACAGAAACAGAATCACTCTCCAACCCCAACGGGGACGCATTCTCGACCGGAACGGGACGGTCCTCGCCGTCAGCCTTCCGGTTCAGTCCGTCTTCTACAGTCCCCACGGCTCCGTCGCTCCCGCGGAGATGAGGGGAACTCTCGATCGCCTGGGAGAAGTCCTGAACCTGTCCGAGAGGGAAAAAGCCGCCCTCCTCCAAAGAGTCGCGGACGGCCATCCCTTCTCCTGGATCAAGAGAAAGATCGATGATGACACGGCGGCCCGGGTTTCGGCCCTTGCGCTGAAAGGTGTCTATCTCCAGGAGGAGCGGGAGCGCTTCTATCCCCAGGGACATCTGGCGGCTCATGTCCTTGGGGGCGTGGATATCGACGGAAACGGCCAGGCCGGTATCGAATATCAGTACAACGACATCCTTCGCGGCGAGACAGGAGAACGCCTGATCCTCCGGGACGCCAAGCGCCGGGGTTACCATATTGAGACCATCCGTCAGGCCCTTCCGGGCCGCGACATTACGCTGACGCTCGATGCCGCCATCCAATACTACGCGGAAACCGAGCTCGGAAAAGCCGTTTTCGAACACGGTGCGGAATGGGGGACGGTCATTCTTTCGGATCCCTATACAGGCGACATCCTGGCCATGGCCAACACGCCAACCTACGACCCCAACCGATTCCCCCCTCAAGGCGGCGCCGGTATCAACCGGGCCGTCAGATATCTCTTCGAACCGGGTTCGACATTCAAGATCGTGTCCGCCGCCGCGGCGCTGGAGGATCATGTCCTTGAGCCGCACGAGCTTTTCGATTGCCGGTCCGGATCGATCAGCATCGGCGGAACGACCATTCGCGATCACAAGACGTTCGGAGTTTTGAGCTTTCCGGAAGTCTTGATTCATTCCTCAAACGTTGGGACGGCCCTGTTCGGCCGCCGGGTCGGGGAGAACCGCCTGTATCAGACCATTCGGGATTTCGGTTTCGGCGAAAAGACCCGGAGCGGTCTGCCGGCCGAGGAGGCCGGGATCTGCCGCACTCCGGACAAATGGCATATCTCCTCGCTGTCCTATCTCTCCATCGGATATGAGATCTCCGTCACTGCCCTGCAGGTTCTTCAGGCCATGAACGTTTTCGCAACCGGGGGCTATCTCGTCCGTCCGCGGGTTGTCAGGACTTTCGGAGATCCGGATCTTGACGCCGGCCTCGTTCCCCCGCCTGTCAAGGTCATTTCCGCGGAAACCGCTTCCACTTTGACGGACATTTGGATCAGAGCAGTGGCCGAAGGGACGGGACGCCCGGCCCGGCTGTCCGGCTTCTCGGTCGCCGGGAAAACCGGAACGGCCCAGATCTTCGATCCGGAAAAGCGGACCTATCGATCGTCCCGGCACCGGGCCTCCTTTGTCGGATTTGTGCCCGCCGAAGACCCGATTTTTTCCATGGTCGTCGTCATCTCCGAACCCAAGGGAGATCTCCGCTATGGCGGTCAGGTGGCTGCACCCGTTTTCCGGGATATCGCCGTCCGCGTCCTCCGCCATCTCCGCATTGCGCCACACCCCGACCCCCATCCCGGACTGATCTCCGTTTCCCTGCAAAGCGAGAACATCCCATGATCCTGAAAGAGATCCTGAAAGACATTCCCGTCGTATCCTTCTCCGGAGACGACGGCCTGGAAATCCTGGACATCGTCCATTCCTCGAAATCCGTCGTTCCAGGCAGCCTGTTCGTCGCGTTGAAAGGCGAAAAGACGGACGGGATGGATTTCGTCCGGGACGCGGAAAATGGCGGAGCGGCGGCGGTTCTTGCGGACCGGGCGCGGCCCGCGGATGTCCGCCTGGCCTGGATTCAGGTCCCCAACGCCCGCCGGGCGATGGGCGAGATCTCCGCAGTCTTTTTCGGGCGGCCCTCCGACGCCCTCACGGTCATCGGCATCACGGGAACGAAGGGAAAAACGACCACCGCCTATCTTTTGGAATCCATTTTCAAAACCGCGGGTTTCGTTCCGGGCGTCATCGGGACGATCGAATACCGCGGTCCCGGAATCCGGATCGAGGCGGCCCGGACGACCCCTGAGGCCCCCGACCTCCAGAGAATGATGGCGGACATGCAACGCAACGGCGCCACGCATGTCATCATGGAGGTGTCGTCCCACGCTTTGGAACAGGATCGGGTCCACGGCACCCACTTCGATGTCGCCCTGTTCACGAACCTCAGCGGCGAACATATGGATTATCACGGTTCCATGGAAAATTACTTCGAATCCAAAAAGAAGTTGTTTTTCCTCAACCACAAGCGCAAGGCCTCCGTCGTCAACATCGATGATCCTTGGGGCAGGAAGCTTTTCGCCGAGCTTCCCATGCGGGCCTTCGGCTACGGCCTCGGTCACGAAGCCGTCGTCCGAGCCGAAAACTTCCAGCACACGCCCAAGGGTCTGGAAGTCAAACTCGTGTTCCCCGGCGGGCGTAAGGTCCTGTCCTCGTCGCTGGTCGGCCGGCACAACGTCCAGAACATCCTGGCGGCCGCCGGGGCGGCGCTGGCTTTGGAGATTCCGAGTGAAGCCGTCGCCGCGGGGATCGCGGCTCTGCCCGGAGTTCCGGGACGGTTCGAAGCCGTGCCCAACTCCCGCGGATTGCACATCGTGGTCGACTACGCCCACACCGACAGCGCCCTGCGCCATGCCCTGGAAACAGCCCGCGATTTCCGCCCGAAACGGCTCATCGCGGTATTCGGCGCCGGAGGAAATCGGGACAAAAGCAAGCGACCCCGGATGGGCGCCGTGGCCGCGGCCCTGGCCGACCTGTCGATCATCACATCGGATAACCCCCGCCGGGAAGACCCGGCGGCCATCATCGCCGACATCGAAGCCGGTTTCAAAGAAGAAGCCGGATCCGGATATGAAATCGTTGTCGACAGAAAAGAGGCCATTCGGCGAGCGCTGTCTCTCGCCCGTCCGGACGATTTTGTCATTGTGGCCGGGAAAGGCCACGAAAACACCCAAACCATTGGAGATCGGGTTCTGCCGTTCAGCGACGTCGACGTCATCGCAGAAATTCTCGCGGAGGAGACGTCCTGAATATGGCCGCGCTTCGACTCGACACCGCCGCCGAGTACTCGGGGGGCCGGATCCTTTCCGGACGCCCGGAGACCGTCTTCACGGGATATACAATCGATTCCCGGACGTCCGGGCCGGGCGATCTCTTTTTCGCCCTCCCGGGGCATCGCGACGGCCACGATTTCATTCCGGCCGCCTCGGAACGGGGCGCCCGCGGCGCGATGGTATCCCGGCCGATCTCCCCGCCCCGCAAGGGGTTCGCCCTTCTCGAAGTTCCCGACACGATCCGGGGTCTTCAGGACCTCGCGGCGGCCGTTCTCAACCATCACCCGGTCAAGATCGTCGCCGTCACCGGAAGCGCGGGAAAAACGACAACCAAGGAGTTCGCCGCCGACCTCCTGTCTCCACGCCTGGGCATCCTCAGGTCCGAAGGGAATTTCAACAACCATCTGGGCCTTCCCCTCTCGCTCCTCGGGCTGGATGAAAACCACGAGGTCGCCGTTCTGGAAATGGGCATGAGCGCCTCAGGAGAAATTCTGGCACTGACGCGGATCGCGCCACCCGACATCGCCGTCATCACCAACGTCCTCCCCGTTCATCTCCAATATTTCGACGGCATCGAAGCCATCGCCCGGGCCAAGAAGGAAATTCTCGACGGGGCCAAGCCCGGAGCGACCGCCGTTTTGAACGGCGACGATGAGCTCGTTCTGAGAATGGCGGGCGGATGGCCGGGGGAATGCATTCATTTCGGACTCGGGCCGGGCCACGCCGTCCGGGCTTTCGATATCCGAACCGAAGATGATCGGGGAATGCGTTTCACTCTGGAATATGGCGGCCGCCGGTCCGAAGCTTTTCTTCCCTTCGTCGGCGAGGCTTTCCTCCTCAATGCCCTGGCCGCGGCCGGCATCTGTCTGGCGTTCCGGGTTCCGGCCGATGCCGTCGTTGAAGGCCTGACCCGCCTTAAACCTCACGACCGGCGGGGCGTTTTTCTGGAACTCGAAAACGGCATCCGGGTCTATGACGATTCCTACAACTCCAATCCCGAAGCGTTGGCATCCGTACTTCGCAGTCTCGGCCGTCTCCCCGCCCGGAGAAAAGTGGCCGTTCTCGGAGACATGCTGGAACTGGGGCCCTCCGAGATCGATTTTCACCGCCGGGCCGGAGAAACCGTTTTCCGGGAAGGCTGGGATTTGCTCATCACGGCCGGTCCCCTTGCCGCTCATATGGCCGACGGGGCCGAGGCGGCCGGCATGCCGGGTGACGCCGTCTACGTTTTTCCGGATGCCCGGCAAGCGGCCCAGGCCGCCGGAAACTATCTGGAACCCGGGGATCTCGTCCTCGTCAAAGGGTCCCGGGGTATGGCCATGGACCGAATCGTCGACGCCCTGAAAAAAGACCGAAAGGAGTGACCCGTGCTGTACTGGCTTCTCGTTCCTCTAAAAAGCTCCTTGTCGTTTTTCAACGTCTTCCGGTACATCACCGTCCGGACGGCTCTGGCCGCCCTTACGGCGCTCCTGCTGTGCTTTCTTCTCGGGCCGCCGATGATCAAGCTTCTCAGGAAATTCCAAATCAAACAGGAAATCCGTACGGACGGACCGCCTTCGCATTCCGCCAAAAAGGGCACACCGTCCATGGGCGGAATCCTCATCATTTTCTCCACGCTGGTCTCAACCCTCATCTGGGGAAACCTTTCGAACCTCTATGTCTGGACGGCCATGGGAACGATGTTTTTCTTCGGGCTGATCGGAGGGGCGGACGATGTCCTGAAAATCCGGCGGAGGCAGTCGCTGGGCCTGAAAAGCGGACAGAAAATCAGCCTTCAAATCGCCCTGGCCCTCGGCCTGGGGATCGCTCTTGTTGTTATGGGAAACCGGGGACTGTTCGATCTCCACATGGCCTTTCCTTTTTTCAAAACCTGGGTCCCCTATCTCGGCATTTTCTACCTGCCCTGGATCATGTTCATCCTTGTCGGCGCCTCGAACGCCGTCAATCTGGCGGACGGCCTGGACGGTTTGGCCATCGGCCTGACGCTCATCAGCGCCGGCGCCCTGACCGCGCTGACCTACATCGCCGGTCACGCCCTCTGGTCCCAGTACCTGAACATCCCCATGGTTCCGGCGGCCGCCGAGCTGACCGTCTTCGGCGGCGCGCTGACGGCCGCCTGTCTCGGTTTTCTGTGGTTCAACTGCCATCCGGCGCAAATGTTCATGGGCGACGTCGGCGCGCTCTCTCTCGGCGGATCGCTGGGCATCGTCGCCGTTCTGATCAAGCAGGAATTTCTTCTCTTCGCGGTGGCCGGAGTTTTCATCCTGGAAGCCCTTTCGGTCATCCTGCAGGTGTCCTACTTCAAGTTGTCGGGCGGGCGCCGGATCTTCAAAATGGCGCCGCTCCACCACCACTTCGAGCTCAGCGGCTGGCCGGAGGAAAAGGTCGTCGTCCGCTTCTGGATTCTGGGACTGGTATTCGCCCTGTTCAGTCTGACGACATTGAAATTGAGATGATCATGGACCTGAGGAATAAAGACGCGCTCGTTGTCGGTTTCGGGAAAACCGGGGCCGCCCTGGTGCGTTTTCTCCACCGGCGCGGCGCCCGAGTCTCGGTGACCGAAAAACGAGCGGCCGGCGAACTCGGCAAATCCGCGTCTCGCTGGAAGGACCGGGGCATCCGTTTTGAAACGGGCGGTCATACGGAGGCCTTCCTTCGAGATCGGGACCTGATCCTCCTCAGCCCCGGCGTTCCTCCTCACCCGGCCGTTGCGGCGGCCGGGCGAGCCGGCACACCGATCCTTTCCGAAATCGAACTGGCCGGACGCTTTCTGCGGGGCACAATTGTCGCCGTCACCGGAACGAACGGAAAATCCACGACGGCGACCCTGATCCACAGAATCCTCACGGATGCCGGCCGGAAATCTTACCTGGCCGGGAACATCGGGACACCGCTGATTTCCTTCGTCGAAGCCAGCAGCACCGGCCATGTCTATGTCGTCGAAATCTCGAGCTTTCAGTTGGAACACACCGAGCGGTTCCGCCCCGACACGGCCGTGTTTCTCAACATCTCGGAAAACCACATCGACTGGCACGGCTCCTTCGAGGCCTACTTCGCCGCGAAGAAAAAACTCTTCCGCAACATGTCCGCCCGGGATCACGCCGTTCTCAACAGGGACGATGCCCGGGTTTGGGCCGTGCGCCGGGAGGGTCCCTTTCAGACGGCCGCCTTCAGCCGAAAGGCGCTCCCGACCCGGGGCGTCTTCATCCGCAACGGTTGGATCGTTCTGAACGACGGCGGAGAAAAACCCTTGATTCCGCTGAGCGACATCCGCCTCCCGGGAACCCACAACCATGAGAATGTCATGGCCGCGGCCCTGACCGGACACCTGCTCGGCGTCTCTCCCGGGCGGATGAAGACGACCATCCGGGCCTTCCAGGGACTCGAACACCGGCTGGAGAATGTACTGACCTTCCGGGGCGTCCGTTTTATCAACGATTCCAAGGCCACAACCGTGGACGCCGCGCTCAAAGCCCTGGCCGCCGTCGAAGACCGGGTCATCCTTATTCTGGGAGGCCGCGCCAAGGGAGGGGATTTCCGTCCTCTTCGGCCGGCGGTTCGAAAAAAAGCCGCCCGGGCGGTTCTTGTCGGCGAGGCCGCGGACGCTTTGGAAAACGCCCTGAAAGGCGCCGTTTCTCTGGAACGGGCCTCTTCATTCCGGGATGCGGTGCGGCGGGCCTTCGCCGCGGCGGAACCCGGCCAGGTCGTTCTTCTGGCACCCGCCTGCACAAGCTGGGACATGTTCCGGAGTTTCGAGGAGCGGGGCCGGGTGTTCAAAAACGAAGTGCGGAAAATCGCCCGGATTTTGGAAAGGAAAAAGGTCTGAATCATGAGCGGCAACGCACGGCAGGGCCTGGATAAAACGCTTTTGGCGGCAACCCTGCTGCTTCTCGTTGTCGGAATTCTCATGGTTTTCAGCTCATCAGCCATCCTGGCCGGAGAAAAGTACGGCCATCCCCTTTATTTTTTCGTTCATCAGGTTTTCGGCGTTCTCGTGGGCCTCGTTGTGCTGGCCGCGGCGGCTTCCTTCCACAAAGATATTTTCAACAGCACGGCGGCCGTCTATGGCCTGCTCATCGTCAGTTTCATTCTGCTTCTTCTCTGCCTCGTGATGCCCCCCGTGGCCAACACTCAACGGTGGGTCTTTCTGTTCGGATTGCGCTTCCAGCCCTCCGAACTGGCCAAGATCGCCCTCGTTCTTTTCACGGCCCATTATTGCCACAGCCGAAAAGACCGTCTCCACGAATGGAAAATCGTTCTTGTGCCGTTTCTCGTCATCATGGTTTTCGTCGTCCTCATCCTGAAACAACCGGATTACAGCACCGCCGTTTTCCTCTTCGCCGTCTCGTCGGCCATGCTTTTCCTGGGTGGCGTCCGGCTGAGATATTTCCTGGCGGCGGGCGCCGGGGCTTTGGGCGTCTTCTTTTTCTTTCTCCTTCGGGCCGACTATCGAATGGACCGCATCCTGGAGTTCCTGACGATGGAAAAGGACGTCCTGGGAAAAAGCTTCCAGGTCATCCAGTCCAAACTGGCCGTAGGCGCGGGCGGCATCCTGGGAGTCAACCTGGGAGGAAGTATTCAGAAGCTGTTCTTCCTGCCCTGCGCCCACACGGATTTCATCTATGCGATTCTTGGTGAAGAGTTCGGTCTCCTGGGAACGGTTTTCACCCTGACGCTGTTTTTCATCTTTTTGTGGCGGGGCCTGGCCATCGCACTCCGCACCGCCGATCCTCTACACAAGCTCGTCGCGGCCGGCTTGACGCTCATGATCACGGCCCAGTCTCTGCTCAACATCTCGATTGTTCTCGGGCTGGGTCCGGCGACAGGGCTGCCCCTGCCTTTCATTTCCTTCGGACGATCGGCCCTTCTCTGCAGCCTGGCGGCCGCGGGGCTTCTTCTCAACATCTCCCGGCGTAAGCGGGAATCCGGAGGGCTGACGTGAAGCCGCGGAACATCGTGATCTGCGGCGGCGGCACCGGAGGGCATCTCTATCCTTCGCTCATGGTCGGCCGGGCCCTCAAGGCGAAAAGCCCCGATCTCCAACTGGTGTATGTCGGCGGCCGCCGGGATGTCGAAAGGCAAATCATGGAGCGCCACGGCGTCCGTTTCATCTCCCTTGCGGTCGAAGGCCTTGTCGGCCGGGGATGGAAAAGCCTGCGCGCCGCCTTTCTTCTGCCCGCGGCCTTCCTGAAATCCGTTTATCTCCTGACCGTTCTCCGGCCGGCCCTCGTTATCGGGATGGGCGGCTACAGTTCAGGCCCCGTCGTCCTTCCGGCCGCCTGGCTGGGACGCCCGACCGTCATTCTGGAACAGAACGTTCGTCCGGGCTTCACCAACCGGATGCTGCGGCGCTTCGTCGATCGGGCCGTGACCTCCTTCGCCGATTCCCTGCCCTTTTTCGGCGACAAGGGCGTTTTCATCGGCAACCCCGTGCGCGATGAGTTTTTCAATCTCCAGGTCCGCCGGGAAAAGAGGGAGATTCCGGTTGTCCTGATCTTCGGAGGAAGCCAGGGTTCGCATTTTCTCAATCGGACGGCGACGGCGGCTCTCCCCCTTCTCCAAAACAGCGGGCGGCGGATTCGCATCATTCACCAGACCGGGAGCTCGGACCTGGACGCGACCCGCGCCGCCTACACCGAACAGGGGTTCGAGAGCGCCCGCACTGAGGCATATCTCTGGGACATGCCCGCAGCTTTCGATGAGGCGGATTGCATCGTCTGCCGGGCCGGAGCCACATCCGTGGCCGAACTTATCGCCGCCCGGAAACCCTCCATTTTGGTTCCCTTCGCCGGAGCGGCCGAAAACCATCAGGAACACAACGCCCGGGTTCTGGAAAAGGCGGGGGGCGCCGAAGTCCTTCTGGAAAAGGATGCGACTCCGGAAGCGCTGGCCGGGAAAATCCTGGATCTGCTGGAAGACCGGGCAAAATTGGCGGCCATGCAGATGAGTCTGGAGAGTTTGCGCCGAGTGGACGCCGCTGGGCATATTGCCGAACTCTGTCTGAAGCTGATCGATCAAGACCCACCGGGAGGGGAACGATGACCAAGAAAGGCTACCGCAAACTCCGGCGCATCCACATGGTCGGAATCGGGGGGACGGGAATGTGCGGAATCGCCGAGGTTCTTCTCAACCTCGAATACGAGGTTTCCGGATCCGACGTCCAGGACAGCGACGTTCTCCAGCGGCTCCGGAAGCTCGGCGCCGAAGTCGCCGTGGGCCACGCGGCGGAAAACGTCCGCAACGCCGACGTCGTCGTCATCTCTTCGGCGGTTCGGGAGACCAATGTCGAGGTGGTGGAGGCCAGAACCCGCCTCATTCCGGTCATTCCGCGGGCGGAGATGCTGGCCGAACTCATGCGGATGAAGTACGGTGTCGCCGTGGCCGGATCCCACGGCAAGACCTCCACGACCTCGATGACGGCCGTCGTTCTCGACGCCGCGGGCTACGATCCCACGGTCATTGTCGGGGGCCGGCTGAACACCCTCGGAGCCAACGCCCGATTGGGCACCGGAGATTTCATCGTCGCGGAGGCGGATGAAAGCGACCGCTCCTTTCTTTTTCTTTCCCCGTTCATCGCCATTTTGACCAATATCGACAACGAGCATCTCGACCAGTACGATTCTCTGGAAGAGATTAAAAGCACGTTCGTCAATTTCGCCAACAAGGTCCCGTTTTACGGCCCGGTCATCCTTTGTCTCGACGACCCCAATCTCCAGAGCATCCTCCCGCTGATCGACCGGAAAATCATCACCTACGGATTTTCCGCCCAGGCGGATATTTTCGCCAGGGATTTCCGATTCAAGGACTTTTCGAGCCACAGCCGCCTTTTTCATCGCGGCCGCGAACTCGGCGAGCTGCACCTCCAGGTCCCCGGAAAACACAACATCCTGAACGCCATGGCGGCCGTGGCCGTCGGGCTGGATCTCGACATCCCCGTGGATACCATCCTGGCCGCGCTTCAGGGATATACCGGAACGGGACGCCGGTTCGAACTTCGGGCCGATGTCGGCGGCATCATGGTCATTGAGGATTACGCCCATCACCCGACCGAAATCCGGGCGACTCTCGACGCCGCCCGTCAGGGATGGAGACGCCGCATCATGGCCGTTTTTCAGCCCCACCGTTATTCCCGGCTGTCCCACCTGATGAAGGAGTTCGCGACTTCGTTCAATCAGGCCGATATCCTGATCGTGACCGAGGTTTATCCGGCCGGAGAGAACCCCCTGCCTGGCGTCACGGGCCAAGCCCTCTTCGATGAAATCCGGCATTTCGGCCACAAAAACGTCCGTTTTGAACCGAAAATGGAGGCCGTTCCCTCGCTGGCCGCATCACTCGCCGAAGCGGACGATATGATCTTTGTCATGGGAGCGGGTCCCATCAACCGCATCATCCCGGCTCTGATCAAGAAACTGGAGGACAGGACCTGAACATGTCGGTATCGGCCTTGGCCTTTCAACGCGGAGTCTCGGAATCCCGGGCCCGGAAAGTGCGCCGGCATTTCGCGTTGAAATACGGACACGTTCTCTCTCTTCTTCTTCTTCAAGTGGCGCTGTTCGCGGTTCTCCATGAAGCCTGGATCTATCTCCTGACGTGGGATCATCTCAAAATCACCGACGTCAAGGTCGCCTGCCCTCATCCGTCCCTGAGCCGCGAGATTGCTCAGGATTTGCGCCTCAGGCCCCTGGGAAATATTTTGTTCTGCGATGTCCGGGGAATTGAGGAGGACATCCGGAGTTTGACCTGGGTCCGCGATGTCCGGGTTTCGAGAGTTTTTCCCTCGACCCTGGTTGTGGACGTCGCGGAACGCCGGCCCGCCGCCCGGATTTCCAGAAGCGCTCCGCGTCTGATCGATCGGGATGGCGTCGATCTCGGCAAGCCCGAAACGGAGACCGGCGAAGATCTTCCCCTGCTCACGGATCGGGACGGATTTCAATTCGGTCTCGACGAGAAATTGAAAACGGCCTGGTCATTTCTGGACGCCCTGCCGGAGACCGAAAAAAGAGACGTGGAATCCCTGGATCTCACGGACTCCGGAGGGCTTTCCATAAAACTTCGAAACGATCCCGTCCTGATCAAGGTCGCCGCCGCGGATGCGTTGGAAGGATTGAACGTTTTCCGGGAGCGCCGGCCGGATTGGGAAGCGCGGTTCGGACCCCTGGAGAGCGTCGACTTGAGGTTCGCGGGCCGGGCCGTGCTCAAACCCGCCGGGCCCGGGAGACCGGCCGGAGAGGCCCGGAGGCCTCAGTTCACCAAGGAGGCGGACTAATGCCCAAAAGCAGCTATATCGTCGGCTTCGACATCGGAACACGCAAAGTCGTGGCCGTCATCGGAGAAATCACGGAGGAGCGCAAACTGGAAATCATCGGTATCGGAACCGCCGACTCCCGCGGCCTCCGGAAGGGCGTCGTGGTCAACCTCGAAGCCACCACGGCCGCCATCAAGCGGGCCCAGGAAGAGGCGGAACTGATGTCCGGCGTCGAAATCGGCGCCGCCTTCATCGGCATCTCCGGCGCTCATATCAAGAGCTTCAACAGCCGCGGCGTCGTCGCCGTATCCGGGAAAAACCGGGTCATCAGCCGCGAGGACGTCCGCCGGGTCATCGACCAGTCCAAGGCGCTTTCCATTCCCCCGGACCGGGAGATCATTCACATCATCCCTCAGGAGTTCGTCGTCGACGAGCAGGACGGCATCCGCGATCCTCACGGCATGAGCGGCGTCAAGCTCGAAGTCAATGTGCACATCGTCACTTCGTCCATCACTTCGCTTCAAAACCTCAAGACCTGCATCGACCGGGCCGGGATCGTCATCGAGGAAATCGTCCTCAACCAGATCGCCACGAACCAGGCCGTGCTCACGACCGATGAGCGGGAGCTCGGCGTCGGGCAGATCGACATCGGCGCGGGGACCACGGAAGTGGCCATTTTCGAGCGGGGCAGCTTGTGGTACACATCGACCATCCCCATCGGCGGCGACAACTTCACCAACGACATCGCGGTCGGCCTGCGGACCCCCATTCCCGAGGCCGAAAAAATCAAGAAGAAATACGGTTGCATCGCCGGTCCCGTCATCGAAGAGCAGGAAACCATCGAGGTGCCTTCGGTCGGAAAGGGCCGCAAACCCCGGGTGCTGTCGCGCCAGATCCTGGCCGACATCATTCAACCCCGGGCCGAGGAGATCTTCCGCCTGGTGGACGGCGACATCAAGCGCATGGGATACGAGAAATCCCTCAATTCCGGAATCGTCCTGACCGGCGGCACGGCTCTCCTCGAAGGTCTCGAGGAAGTCGCCGAGGAGGTCTTCGACCTTCCGGTGCGCCGGGGCGATCCGGCCGGCGTCGGCGGGCTTGTCGACCGCGTTTCCACGCCGGACTACGCGACGGCGGTCGGGTTGATCCTTCACGGGTTTGCGAAATGGCAGGAAAAAGGATTGTCGAGAGATAGAAAACGAAGCGCCTGGACCAGAATCAAGGACTGGTTCAAGGACGGATAGGAGGGACGACATGAGAAATGAAACCAACGGCAAGCTGAAATTCCATCTCATCGAGGAGTATGAAGGCGCGAAGATCCGCGTCATCGGCATCGGGGGAGGCGGAGGCAACGCCGTCAACCGGATGATCGAATCCGGCATTCAGGGCGTGGAGTTCATCGCCGTCAACACCGATCTCCAGGCTTTGAACACCAGCCGGGCGGGGATGAAACTTCCCATCGGGGGCAAACTCACAAAAGGTCTGGGCTCGGGCGGCCGGGCCGACATCGGGAAACAGGCCGCTCTGGAAGATACGGAGCCGCTCGTCGAGATCCTGCAGGGTTCGGATATGGTCTTCCTCACGGCCGGCCTGGGGGGCGGGACGGGGACGGGAGCGACGCCCATCATGGCCAACCTGGCCTCCCAACTCGACGTCCTGGTCATCGCCATTGTCACGCTGCCTTTCGATTTCGAGGGCAAGGTCAGAATGAAACAGGCCGGAGAGGGCCTGAAAGAGCTCAAAGGGGTCGTGGACACCGTTATCGCCATCCCCAACGAACGTCTTCTCCAGTCCGTCAGTCTCGACATGTCGATGCAGGACGCCTTCACCATGGCCGATGATGTCCTCCGCCAGGCGGTTCAGGGCATTTCCGACCTCATCACCAAGCCCGGGCTGATCAACCTCGATTTCGCCGACGTCAAGTCCATCATGAAGGGCATGGGCATGGCCTTCATGGGCACGGGCATAGCCTCGGGAGAGAACAGGGCCGTCGATGCGGCCCGGAAAGCCATTTCCAGCCCGCTTCTCGTCGATACGTCCATCGAAGGCGCCCGGGGCGTTCTCATCAACATCACGGGCGGAAAGGACATGACGCTCCACGAAGTCTCCAAGGCTTCGGAGCTGATCCACACTCTGTCTCACCCCGACGCCAACATCATTTTCGGAACCGTCATCGATCCCTCGCTCAAGGAAATGGTCAAAGTCACCGTCATCGCCACAGGTTTCGAAGACAGGGAAGAAGCCGAGGATGCATACGAGGAAGGTTTGGTCATCGAAAAGACCCCGGACCCCTTCCCGATTTTCGCCCAGACGCCGCCTTACGAGTTCGAGTCCAAGAACCCTCAGCCGCGCCTCATGCCCCGGGACGGAGACGACAAATGGCGCTCCTTCGAAACGCCGACCTTTATCCGCAAGACGCGCCACACCGGACTCAAGAAAAACGCTCATGATGTCAGTTGATCTGGTCATATCCGGCTGCCGGGCGGTCGCGACCTGCCGGGGGCCGCTTCCGAAAAGGGGCCGGGATCTGGGCGATGTCGGTCTCGTCGAAAACGGCTGCGTCGCCTCCGCAAAGGGCCGTATCGTTTACGCCGGTCCCGAAGACGGGCTTGAAAAACAGTTTCGTATCGAAACCGGCGCCGTGCGCATCGACGGCCGGGGCCTTGTCGCTCTTCCGGGTTTCGTCGACGCCCATACCCATCTTCCTTTCGGCGGAGACCGGCAGGACGAGTTCCGGCTGAGGCTGGCAGGCGCGACCTATCAGGAATTGGCGGCCCGGGGCATGGGCATCCGGACAACGGTCAAAGCCACGAGAGACATCTCCCGGGACAAACTCCTCGCTCTCTGCGGGGAGAGACTCGACCGTATGCTGCTCTCCGGAACGACCACGGTCGAAGCCAAGAGCGGTTACGGGCTCAACTTCGAGGACGAAATCAAGCAGCTCGAGGTGCTCCGCGAACTCGATCGGACTCATCCTGTGGACATCGTGCCGACTTTCATGGGCGCCCATGACATTCCGCCCGAATTCAAGGAAAAACGGGGGGAATACATCGACTTTCTCGTCGGAATCGTCCTTCCCGAAGTCAAACGCCGCGGCCTGGCGGAATTTTTCGACATCTTCTGCGAAGAGGGTGTCTTCACTCTGGAGGAGACGCGGACTCTCGTCGAGGCCGCCGGGCGGGCGGGATTGGGCATCAAGATCCACTCCGACGAGTTCGTCCCACTCGGCGCGACGGAACTGTCCGCCGAGGCCGGAGCGCGTTCAGCCGAACACCTGATCGCCGTCACGCCTGAAGGCATCGCCGCCCTGGCCGGGAGCCGGACGGCCGCCGTCCTTCTTCCGGGAGTTTCCTTTTTCCTCCGCATGGACAAGCGCGCGCCGGCCCGCCGCCTCATCGAGGCCGGAGCCGTCGTCGTCCTGGCCTCGGATTTCAACCCGGGAAGTTCCATGGTCAGCTCCATGGCTTTTGTCCTTCAACTCGGCGTCTTCACGCTCGGCATGAGCGTCGAGGAAGCCCTGAACGCCTGCACGGCGAACGCCGCCTACGCCGTCGGCCGGGAAAGCGAGGTCGGAACCCTCGAAGCCGGAAAAAAGGCGGACATTCTTCTCTGCCGCGGCCGCGATCACGTTTCTCTCGCCTACGAGGTCGGGACGAATCCGGTCCGCCACGTCATCAAAAACGGCCAAATCGTCGTGCGGGACGGGTCCCTCCTTCCCTCCCGCTGACGTTATCCCGTTTCATCCTCCAATCCAGCTCCCCCACCCCGGGGGAGCCCTATCCCGGGCTATAGAGAAAAGCGCCGAATTTATTTTCTTTTCTTCTTATTTCGGCGCTTTCCCCCTTCGGGCGAGCCGATCTCACCATTCCGACTGCGGAGCACCTTTATCTTCCCGCAAGGAGGCATCCGCGGGGCGCAGGGGGGAATCCCGGAACAAGCCGTTGGAGGGTCGAGCGGGCACGGATCCGAAGCCGGAGGCTGAGGAGAGCGAGACCCGGAACCGGAGTGGACGGGACTCGCCGGGGCCCGGACACGTCTTGTGAAGGGATCCACCCGAGCCCGAAAAGCGGAAGCCGGCGCAGCATGTACGGCAACCTCGACTCGTCTATAGCCCGGGATACCCCTCTCTTTATAGAGAAAAATGCCGGGTTTATTCATTGCCGGCTTCGGCGCTTAGAGACGGAGTTTTTTGAGGGGGGAACCCGGATCCGCGACGCGCTCCAGAACGCCTGGAAGCGGAGTGATGACGATCTCGCAGGCGGCCGAAACCACAGCCTCGCGCAGGTGGCCGGACAGCGTCTTCATGTCCCGGTCGCCCAGGACGACGTGGGCATGGATGAAAGGCCGGCTTTCGAAAAGCGCGATATTTCCCGTCAGAGCGGCGATTTCGAAATCTCCTTCAAAACGCTTGAAAACATAGGCACCTGTTCCGGCGTCGAAAAACCCGATCTCAGGATCGCGGCACAATCCGATTCCATTCAGCCATGCGGCCCGGATATTTTCCCTTTCGCAGATCGCTTCCAGGCTTTCAAGTATCTTTTCGCCGGGTTCCAGGCTGATGATCAAGTTCCCATTCATTATGTTGTAAGCCATATTCATGCTCCGAGATAAATTTCGATCCGTCATCGTATCTCGCCGGATCACGCCCTCGCGGCTTCTGATCCGGATGCAAGAACGGCCGACCCGTCCCTCCCGATCAGACGCCGGTTCCTGAAGCTCTGTTTTCGGATTTCCGCGCCGAGGCGCTTTTTTTCCAAATCACATAAAACGGAAGTCCGAGAAGGATGATGCCCAGGCCGACGACGGCATTCCAAAATTCGTTGACGAGCGCATTGACCGAGATGAAAACCGCCGACAGGATAAAGATGACGGGCGTCACGGGATAGCCCCAGGTTCGATAGGGCCGGGGAAGGTCCGGCCTCTTGCGGCGCAGGACGAAGACCGCCGATACCGTTAATCCGAAAAACAGCCATTGGCCGAAAATGACATAGGTGAAAAGCTGCTGGAACGTGCCCGAGAGGCTGAGGATCAGGCTCCAGGCCCCGATGGCCAGGATCGAAATATGGGGCGTTCGGAAACGGGAATGAACGGCTGAGGCGCTCTTGAAAAAGACGCCGTCCCGGGCCATGGCATAGTAGACGCGGGGCGAACACAGAAGGTTCTGGTTGGCGGCGCCGGTTATCGAAAACAGGATGACCAAAGCGATCACGGATGCCGCGGCCGGGCCGAGAACCAGGGACATGGCGTCGGAGGCGACGCGCGGCGATTCGGCGATCGTCTCTGCCGGAAAGACCCAGAGATAGGCCAGGTTGGCCGCGAAATAAATGGCGATGACGGTCAGAGTCCCGATAAACAGCCCCAACGGCAGGTTTCTCTGCGGATTCCGCGTCTCGCCGGCACTGTAGGCGGCCGAATCCCAACCCTTATAAGCCCAAAGCACGGCGATCAGGGCGATTCCGAACGGACCGAACCAGCCGAAGGAAAACCGGCCGGGCGAGGGTTCGACGAAGTGGGCCGGATTGCCGGTTCCGAAAATGAAAATCACGGCGCAGATCGCGGCCAGAGCGCCGAACTTGATCACGGTCAGAAGGTTCTGGAGGTTCGCGCCCCAGCGCACGCCGACATAGTTCACCGAAACCAGAAAGATGACGAACAGGGCGCTGACCGCTTTTTGGGCGATCGGCGACAGGGGAAGAAAATGAGGGAGATACATCGAGGAAAAGGCGACGGCCAGCGTGGCCACGGCGCCGCTGTCGATGACCAGAAACAGCGTCCAGCCGAAGAGAAAGGCCGGAAGCTTGCCGTAGGCCTCGCGGAGAAAGACGTAGGTCCCGCCCGCCTCCGGCATGGAGGCCCCCAGTTCGGCGAAGGCCAGAGCGCCGAAAAAGCTGAGAATGCCCCCGGCGGCCCAGACGGCGAAGATGAGGAGAGGCGATTTGACGCCGGCGGCGATCGAGGCCGGGACGAGGAAGATCCCCGAGCCGATGACGCCTCCGACGACGATGCTGACGATGTCCCACATGCCGAGAACCCGGGGCAGGCCGGATTCGGGTGTTTGGACGGGCGGACAGGGTTGGGTCATACGCGTCTCCTCAAATGGATATCAGAAAAATCCTTCCTCATCCCAGAAATGCCGTAGGCCGCGGCACTCGCGGGCCGCCGTGATTTCTTCCGGGGAGGGTTCATAGGCTTTGAAAACAGCCAGGCCGGATGAGCCGCCCTCAATCCGATAGCCTCCAAGGGCGGCGGGAACGATAAGTGTCTCGGCTTTTCGAATCTCGAGGGCGCGGTTCCTTTTTGCGCCGCGCGGCCGGAAAATCAACCGGCCCGCGCCTTCGGCCACAATCAGCATTTGGCAGCTTCCGGACATCCCGACTTCCTCCCGCCTTCCTTCCACATCCGCACAGCGGGGCATATTCACCAAATCCATGGCGAAGTGCGGCGTTCGAATCAGGTTCGTCGTCCACGGGCCGACGGCGATGGGCGCAACCAGATAATCCGCAGCCGCCCTCGGCGTGAAATCCAGTACGGACACGGCCTCTTCGACATGAAGCGGCCGGGCGGGATCGTTCCGGCCCCGGTCATAGAGACGCAGAGTCCTGTCCCCCGTCTCCTGGAGCTCGAAAATCACGCCGCCGGAAAGGGCATGCGGAGTGCCGCCGGGAATATTGACGACCAGCGGGTTTTGGGGAAGACCGAGCCGGCCTTTCTCTTCAGAAGACATTTTTTTTCCGTTGATGAGGATCTCCGCCTCCCCGTTTTGCCGGCGGACCTCGATCCTGTTATGAAAGGCCATAATCTCTGTGCCGGCGGGATCCGTTTGTCCGCGATTCAGGGCTTGGCGGTATCTCTGAACATGGAAGGCCTCTGCGGCCGCAGCGGTGGGCTGCGCCTTATAGGCGGCCTTGAACATGGGAAGGGATTCTTCATCGATCTCCTCGATGAGCCGGAAGCCCAGGGTGATGTCTGCGATCGTGGCATCTCCCATCCCGGCTTCAAGCCGGGGGATGTCGATTGGAACGATCCAGCATTCGTTCTTGGAATCCGGTTTGGCGCGCGCATGAAGTTGAAGAGAAAGGGGCTCTCGGGCATCAAGGATCTTAAAAAGCTGGCCCAGACCGGCCCGGCCCGGACCGAGCAGGCATTCTCCCGCGACCTCGGCAAAAGCGCGGAGATCTATGGAAGCCCGGCCCAGACAAACGCGGCCGGGGTTTTTCGGATGCGCGCCGAACCACAGCTCGGCGATTCTTTCCGGCAGTCCGGGTTCGGACGGATCGCGGCTCAGAAAACGCAGGATCCGGGATTCCGCCGAGGGGCTGCCCCAGGCGTAGGCTTGGATACGGGGCTCGACCCGGAAGGGCCGGGGAGATTCCCTGAATCGCTTCAGGGCGCGAGGCTCTCTGTCGATCTTCGCCATGGCTTTAGCGCATTATGGCGTGATCGCCCTCCATCGTCAAGGCAACGAACCTCTCGTTAATAATCCAGGTTAAAACGCAATCCTGAAAAATTTGGATTCGTAGGGGTGAAGGTCCGGACCGCCGTTTTCGACGGGACGGCCGACGGCATCGATCTGGATGCAGACCAGCGGCGAACCGGTCAGGCCGTTTTGGAGCCGGAAGACGCTCTTTCGCCCTCCGGTGTCCCGGACGTGAAACACCGCCGATCGACCGTCCGGATCCGGGACGGCGGAGACAAGAAGAATGTCATCCGGCCAGCCGGTGATGAAAGACTCTTCCCAGACCTCATCGCCCAACCCGCCGCCGGGGAGAACGCGGCAGAGAAACGGCGTGCGGTTTCCCCAGCCGAAGCGGACGGCTTCGGACCCCTCGCGGCCGGTCCGGCTCGAAATCGTATAAGTCCACTCAATCCCACCATGCTGCTCGGGATTGAAATTGGTGACCCAGTAATTGTTCATGGGCCAACCGTAGATATGGGTGGTTTCGGGGACCGCACCGGCCTGATAACGCCCCGTATTGATTCCGCCGAACTGCATCAACGGGATCTCCCGGGAACCGATCAGAATCTGGGCGTCTTCGTTATAAAGCCGGGTATAGTTCTGAACGGTGTTCCAATCATTGGCCGAGCCGGGAATCTGGTCGATACCGGCCCGGATTTCTCCGCCGGGGACATCGAAGGCCAGGACGCCGTTCTCCAGGAAAAAAGGAAACGCGAGATAGATCCCTTCGGGATCGACGACCATTTTTTTCTCGATGGCATAGGCCAGATCGATCCTCTTTTCGGCGTGGAACAACCGGACTTCGAAGACATAGGCGCCGTCTCGTTCGGCCGCACGCGTGTCGCCCTTGAAACGCACCGTATCCCAGACGTCCCCCGGTTCCCAGGCGTCAAAGCGGACCCTGTCGAGCGGTTCCCGGGTATAATTGTCAAGTTTGAAGGCTTCCATCTGGGCCCGATTGTCCAGGCGCTCATAGATGAACTCGCCGAACTTCCAGGCGGCTTTTTCATCCACAATGTCCAGGTTCAAATCCTTGTCCGTGATCCCGGAAATCGCGCCTCTGTCGGGATCGACGACGATGCGATACCAGCGGTTTTCGAGAACGTGTCCGTCCGGCGCCCGCTGCGGCGGCCCTTGTGCCGGGGCATCCGAACCCGTCTTGATGACATATTTCTTGAAGCCGAAGGCGGGGATATCATCCGCCCGGACAGCCCAATATGTTCCGTCGGAATGACGCTCCAGAGGTTGAGCCAGGACCGGTTTTCCGGTTTGATCGACGATCGCAAACGGGACATCCCGCGGCAGGAGTTGATGATCGATATACATTTTGACAAGCCCGCTTCGCCGCCAGTTCAGGGTGTTATAGACAACAAGCGAGGGGGCTTCTTCGCGCGCATGATAGCTTTGAAGCAGCCCCAAAGCTTCCTCGCCCAACATCTTGGCCCGGCGGCTTGCCTCCCAGGCATAGGACTCCTTGAGGGCCCGCTGCTCCATCGTGTTTTTGTGAAAAGGCTGCCGGACGCTTCCGTGGTATCCGACGGTGTGTTCGGTGTAAAAAAGGAGAGCTTCGTTGGCGGCCCCGATGCGGTCGGCGAATTTTTCCGGCATGGCGGCGCCCTGCAGCGCGGCCATGGTCAGGCCGGCCGTATGCGCGATGAGGTCGCTTTGGGCGGTTCGGGTTGCGGCAACCTCCCTTGCGGAGGCCCCGAAACCATCCGTCCACCAGTCGGGCCAGGCGCCCCGGATGACCGGGAAAGAATCGCCGTGGCGGGCTTCCATTTCTTCGAAGAACTCGGTCGCCGAAGCCGTTTTCAGTTTCGGCCAGGAGTAGGTGTCGTTCCACCGCCGGATCATGTCGCTCGCGAATGTCGACGGCGGAGCGTTGTCCGTGAGGTAACCCGAATGTTGAATGGAGATGACGTCATACTCATAGCCCTTGTTTTCGAGTCCGGCCAGGTAGGCCAGGAGTTCCTCCTCGAACACCCGGAAATCGCCGGCATGGATTTTGAAAACCGTGTTGCCGGTCATGTAATGTTCGGCGCGATAGGCCAGCATGCGTTTTCCCGACGGCGACTCCCACCAGAACAGGGTCGGTTTGTCGAAACAGATGAGCGCCCGGTGGCCGTGCGTGCCCATGTTCAGGTATTTTACGCCCAGATCATGGAAAGTGTCATTGAGACACCAGGCGATGCCGTTGACGTCGTTCTGCATGGCGGTTTTGACATCCAGACCGAGATCCCGGAACCTGCTCAGGGGCCGAAGTGAGGCGGCCAGAGTCTGTTCGTCGGGCAGCTCATCGAAATTGAAAAACATGCCGGTGATTTCGATCCGGCCCTCGCCCACCCTTTTCAACAGGCGTTCGACCTGGGAGGAGGGGCGGCTTCTCAGGTATTCGTCCACCGCCCAGGAGGCCTCGCATGTCCACCGGAATTTCGCCTCGTCCGGAAGATCGTCGGTCAGGTCGCAATAGTCCAGAGCATAGTCGATGAACCGCAGATGCTCCGACAGGATCTCCGTCTGGGGCCGGGTATAACCGATGTCGGTATGCGTGTGCTGGACGAAGTTGACGCGCCAGCGCCGGACGGGGCGGATTTCGAGATTCCCTTCCCATGTTTGTCCGGCGAGGTCCAGCCGATACGGCAGCCGGGTCTTCTCATCGACGGCGGGCCACTGAACTCTGGCGTGGGTGTATCCGAAATTCACGGCGATTTCCTTGACCGGATTCCCTCCGATCGAGATCCTGGCCGTGTCCGGTCCCCCGAAATGGAGAATCCCGGCGATTCCGACCTGATGGGTTTGTCCCGGGCTTTCAACAAGAGCCGGAAGAGCCCTGAAGCTCAGCCCGCTTTCCAGGGGAAACATGAATGTCATATACCAGGAGGATTTTCCGAAGTTTCCGCCGGTCGCCTTGATGGAAAGAGGCGCGCCGGCCTTGACCCTTTCGGCCGGGATCGTCAGGAACATGAATCCGAACCGGTCGCCGTGCTGGTCGACCATGTTCTGCCGAAACCGGAGAATCGCACCGTCCCCGGAGACGAGTTCCCACTCCTCTCCGCCATCCGTCCAAAAGGTGAAGGTGTGAACCCCGTCAACGGCCAGATCGAAACCGGCTCTCCCCGGTGAAGAACCGATTCCGGCCAGCCAGACAAAAGAGACGTATTCGGTGGGGAGGCGATCGGGCGCCGGCGCGGTTGTCCATTCCATGACCGAGTTCCCGTCGGTCGCCCGGATGAGCAGGCTCTCCCGGGCCATGGGGATGGAAGAATGGTAGATGAAATCCTGTCCCGAGACTTTCTCGGCAAAACCGTTGACCAGCGTCGTGTTCCCGCCGAGAGGCGGCTCGGCGAACAAACCGGCCGCAAGGGCCGCCAGAATGAAAAACCCTATGGATATTCTCATGATGTCTTCCCTCTCATCCGCCGCCCCTGAAGAGGTCGAACTGCGGTTTTTCTGCGGGAGCGCATGAAGCCAGAATAGTTTTCCGCCGTGGGAAAGTCAATTCACGCAGCGGGAACGCCGTCAAATCTCCCATTCAGTCAATCCGGAGGGCGAATGCGCCGCCCGTTAAGGGCAAAGATTGTCGATGCATCCGGAATTGTCTTATACTGAACCCGGAATGATCGGCGCGAGGTGCCTTCCATGTCAAAAAAAATCGGGCTTTTATTTCTTCTCCCGGCGATCGTCATGAGTGCGGCGGTCCTTTCCGAAGACGAAACCTCGGGATATGTCCGCCCCACGGATCCCCTGGTGCTTGAAAAACTCGAGGCGTGGCAGGACCTGAAATTCGGACTGCTGATGCATTGGGGCCCCTACAGCCAATGGGGCATCGTCGAATCGTGGTCGATCTGCCCGGAGGATTACGGCTGGTGCGAACGACGCAAGGGGAGCCGCCCCGAAGATTACTTCACCTACAAGAAAGAATACGAAAACCTGAAGCTGTCCTTCAATCCCGTGGGCTTCGAGCCCGAAAGATGGGCCGAGGCCGCCCGGCGCGCCGGAATGAAATACGTCGTCTTCACGACCAAGCACCATGACGGGTTCTGCATGTTCGATTCAAAGCACACCGACTACAAGATCACGGACCCCGAATGTCCCTTTCATGTTCACCCGAAAGCCGATGTCACCCGGGCGATATTCGATGCGTTCCGGGCCGAGGGGCTGTGGGCCGGAGCCTATTTCTCCAAACCCGACTGGCATTCGGAACATTACTGGGATCCCTATTTCCCCCCGCTCGACCGGAATGTGAATTACGATCCGGAACTCTATCCTGAAAAGTGGGAGAAATTCGTGGAGTTCACCCACAATCAGATTCTCGAGCTGATGACGGACTACGGCCGCGTGGACATTCTCTGGCTCGACGGCGGATGGGTGAGCAAAAAAACGCCGGAACAGATCGCGGCCGGTTATGAACGACGGCACGCGGACGCGCCTTCGGGGTTCATCAAGAATCGGATCATCAACCAGGATATCCGGATGGACGAGCTGGCCGCCCGGGCGCGGGAAAAGCAGCCCGGACTCATCGTCGTCGACCGGGCGGTCCGGGGTCCCAACCAGAACTACCTGACGCCCGAAAACACCGTGCCGGACCGGATGCTGCCCTATCCGTGGGAGTCCTGCATCATCGCAGGCGGCGGATGGTCCTGGGTGCCCGGCGCCGAATTCATGACGCCGCGCAAGGCTATTCATATGCTTGTCGATATCGCGGCCAAAGGCGGAAACCTTCTGCTCAATATCGCCCCCGGTCCCGACGGAAAGTGGCCTGAAGGCGCCTACACTCTTCTCGAAGCCGTGGGGACATGGCTGGATGTGAACGGCGAGGCCATTTACGGCACGCGAGCCCATCCGCCCTATAAATCCGGCCCGCTCGGCTTCACCCGCAAAAAAGACACGAACACGGTTTACGCCGTCTATATGGCCGGCGATAACGAGACGCAACCACCCGCGGAAGTCGAGATCGAAGGCCTCTTCCCCGTTCCGGATGCCGATGTGACCCTGCTCGGCGCCGCGGGAACCCTGACATGGGAAAAAACCGGCCGCGGCTTCAGAATCCGAATCCCCGAGGCCGTGAGGAAATCCCCGCCCTGCCGGGAGGCCTGGGTGTTCAAGTTCACTATTCGTTGACATCTTTTTAAGCGATGGTTTATCCTTCGTCACGTCCGATCCGAATCGATTCCGTCAGGAGGTTTCCGTGGCCATAACTCGCCCCTTACTCAGCCGAGGACTGATCCTCATTTCCGTTTTTGCCGTGATATCGGCAGTGTCATTGCCGACCGCGGCATGGGCCGTACCCAAAATCGAGGAAAAGACGGCCGGCATGGTGAAACGGGACGGTTTTTTCCCGCTCTACTGGGATGAAACGGCCGGCATACTGTGGCTTGAGATCCCGAAGCTTGAGACCGAGCTTCTCTATATCAGCGCCCTGTCCGCGGGAGTCGGATCGAACGACATCGGCCTGGACCGGGGACAGCTCGGAGGAACACGGCTCGTCAAGTTCCGGCGCGTGGGACCCCAAATTCTGATGGTTCAACCGAACACGCGGTTCCGGGCGGCCCACGGCGACGCGGATGCGCGGCGCGCCGTGGAGGATTCCTTCGCGACGTCCATTCTTTGGGGATTCCGTGTCGCGGCCGAAACCCGGGAGCGCGTCCTGGTGGATGCCACCGACTTCCTCCTTCGCGACGCCCACGGTGTCGTCCATCGGCTTCGCCCGGCCGTCTTCCGGCTCGACCGGTCGCGAAGCGCCGTGGACATGCCGCGGACGAAGGTCTTTCCGAAAAACACCGAGATGGAGGTCACGCTCACCTTCGTCGCCGACGGCGTCACAACCGGCGCCGGCGGAGGCTTCGAGAAGGGAGCCCTCGGTTACGTGGCCCCATCGGCGGATGCGGTGACGGTGCGGCAGCGCCACTCGCTCGTGGAGCTTCCCGACGACGGCTTCAAACCGCGCCGCTTTGACCCCCGGTCCGGCTTCGGCGCCATAAGCTATGAGGACGCCTCCGTTCCGCTCGGCGAACCGATCACGCAGTCCTTCATCCGCCGGCACCGGCTCGAAAAGAAGGATCCGGCCGCGGACATCAGCGATCCCGTAAAGCCGATCATTTATTACGTGGACCGCGGCGCTCCCGAACCGATGCGAACGGCCCTCATTGAAGGCGCGGCCTGGTGGAACCAGGCCTTCGAGGCGGCGGGTTTCCGCAACGCATTCCGGGTGGAACTGTTGCCCGAGGACGCCGACAGTCTCGACGTCCGATACAACATGATTCAGTGGGTCCATCGTTCGACGCGCGGCTGGAGCTACGGCGGAGGCGTCACCGACCCCCGGACCGGAGAAATCATCAAAGGACATGTCACGATCTGTTCGCTCCGCGTCCGCCAGACCTACCTGATGGCCGAGGGGCTGCTTTCGCCCTACATAACAGGCGATGAAACTCCGCCCGAACTCGAGGCCATGGCCCTGGCGCGACTGCGCCAGCTCTCGGCCCATGAAGTCGGACACGCCATCGGCTTCGGCCACAACTATTACGAAAGCACACGCGGCCGCATTTCGGTGATGGAATATCCGCATCCGCTTGTGACACTTCGCGACGACGGCACGATCGACCTCTCCGACGCCTATTCCGAGGGCATCGGCGAGTGGGACAAAGTCGCCGTCGCCTGGGGTTACCGGCACTTTCCTCCCGGAGTCGACGAGGACAAGGCGCTCGACGATCTCATCGATCAGGCCCGGGAGCGCGACTTGATTTACCTGAGCAACCAGGATGTCGATCTTCACCCCCGCGTCGACGCCTGGGCGAACGGCGTCGATGCGGCCGAAGGACTCGTTCGAATGATGAAGGTCCGCCGGGCGGCGCTCGATCGTTTCGGCGAAAACGCCGTACGGCGCGGTCGGCCGCTGGCGCTCATCGAAGAGGCGCTTGTCCCGCTCTACCTTCACCATCGCTATCAGACCGAAGCGGCCATCTCCGCGCTCGGAGGACTCGAGTATGTCTATGCCATCCGGGGTGACGGCCGCGATCCGATGAAGACGCCCGTTTCGGCCGGCCGGCAGCACGCGGCGCTCGAGGCCGTCCTCGGCACGCTCCGGCCCTCGGAACTGGCTCTTCCCGCATCGATCCTCGAGAAGCTGCCGCCTCGGCCGAGCGGTTTCGGACGTCATCGCGAGCTTTTCCCGCGGACGACCGGCCTGGTTTTCGATCCTCTCGCGCCGGCCCTGGTGAGCGCCGATCTGACCGTATCGATGATTCTTCATCCGGAGAGGGCGGCCCGGCTCGTCTCCCAGAAAGCTCTCGACCCCAACCTCCCGGGACTCGGCGAGGCCGTCGACCGTCTGATCGAAGTTGGTTTCGACACCCGTTCTTCAAACGCCTATGAAGCGGAGATCGCCCGGGGAACCGGACGGGTGATCGCCGATCGACTGATGGTTCTGGCCGCAACGGCGTCTCTGCCCCAGGTCCGCGCGATCGTCTCACACCGGCTGGAGAGGCTGCGCGACCGTCTCAAACGCAAAGACGGCACGGATGACGACACGGCGCACTTCAGGCTTGTGAGTGCTGACATCACACGTTTTCTTGAAAGGCCCGCGGAATCGTTCCGGATGCCGGCCTTCCCTGCGGCGCCGCCCGGCGCCCCGATCGGAGACCCGGGGCTGAGATGGCTTTCGCCGTGGGATACCTGGATACGCGAGTATCTTGAACACGAAAATCCCGGACGGAATTGACGGACGACAAGGAGGAAAAGGATGTCAACCCAAGTCAAACTTATCGCGGTGATCCTGGCTTTGCTGGTTTCAATCCCGGCCGCCGCCGGAGCCGATTCGCCACCGGAGACAGGCGAGCTCAATTTCCATCGCAATCATCTCAACGACGAGGTCGTCGCCTACTTGAAATGGGTCGTGAAAACCTATCCCCACATCGCGCGGCTCCACACGATCGGCAAGAGCTATCTGGGGAAAGATCTTCTCGTCCTGGAAATCACCCATCAAAAAAACGGAAAGCCGGCCGAGAAACCCGGTTTCTGGATCGACGGCAATCTGCACGCCTCCGAAGTCATGGGCGCAGAGGTCTGTCTCAAGCAGATCGACACCATGGTCAGGCAGTACGGAAAAGATCCCGCAATCACCCATATCGTGAACACCCGCACCACTTATATCATGCCCAAGCTCAACCCGGACGGCTCCGATCATTATCTCACCAGGCCCGACGGCATGCGGAGCAGCGTCCGTCCCTATGACGACGACGGCGACGGACTCTTCGATGAAGATCCGCCCGAGGATCTGAACGGAGACGGTCACATCACCCAGATGCGGGTGAGAGACGAGACCGGGCCCTGGAAGACCTCGCCCGATGATCCGCGCCTTCTGGTGCGGGCCAAAGAGGATGAAAAAGGCGAGTGGAGAGTCTACAGCGAAGGCATCGACAACGACAGCGACGGCCGCTTCAACGAGGACGGCGTCGGCGGACTGGACATCAACCGCAACTGGCCGGCCCAATGGCAGCAGGACTATCTTCAGCCGCGGGGCGGACTCTATCCCCTCTCCGAACCGGAAACCCGGGCCGTGGCCGATTTCCTGCTCGCCCACCCCAATATCACGGGCGTCGTCAACCACCACATGGCCGGAAACTTCCTTTACCGGCCGCCGAGCAACCGCATCTTCAATCCCGTAACAGGTGAAGAGGAATTCTTCCCTCCCGAAGACGAGGCCGTCTACCAGATGTTCGGAAACAAGTACAGCGAACTCATCAACAAGCAGCCGGTCCGCAAGGTTTTCGGACGGGGCGGTCCGCCGCGCCACGGCGCCATCTGGGGTGTGATGATGGATTGGGCCTACTATCACTTCGGCGTGATCAGCTGGGTGCCGGAAATGGGATCCCTTCATCACTTCTGTGACGATGACGAAGACGGCCGGGTGACGGATCTCGAGAGACTGCGCTGGAACGACACCGAGATGGACGGCCGGATCTTCGTGGATTGGGAGCCTTACGACCACCCTCAGCTGGGCCGGATCGAAATCGGGGGATTCATCAGCAAGCTCTGGGACACGGAATACCAAAGATACACCAACCTGATGACCCTCCCTCATCCGTTCTATTTCGACCTTCTGGAAAAACATACCCAATGGAATCTCTATCTGATCGCCATGTCGCCGTTCGTCCGGATCACGGACGTCAAGGTCGCCCCGGGAGAGGCCGGCTATTTTAAGGTCTCCGCGTCCATCCAGAACCAGGGTTTCCTTCCCTCCAACGTCACGCAACAGGCCGTCAACAACGGCACGGCCAAAACCGTGAAAGCCGTGATCGCCCTGAACGGCGCTGAACTTGCGGCGGGAAGCGAGGCGATCGACCTCGGCCACCTTCCCGGAAACCGGTCCGAACCCGTCACGGTGGAATGGATGGTCCGGGCGACGGGGAAAAAACCGGCCGAAGTCGTCATCCGGTCCGTTTCCGAAAAAGGCGGAACAGACACCCGAAAGGTGTCCTTGATGTCCAAGTCAACACGTTAAGGGATGGAGTCAATCATGATGAACAACAAAAAGATCAAGGATTTTTCAAGGCGGGATTTTCTTTGGACGTTATCCGGCCTGGCGGCGGCGCCCGCCGTCTTTTCGCAAACCCTCGTCGCCGGGCAGGACAAGCCGAAAATCCCCATCACCGAACTGTTTTCCCCCGAGGAGTGGGAACGCCTGAAAAAGTCGGTCATGGCCTCGGAGATCGACGGCTATTTCGGGCACGGCTATTCCTGCGCCGAGGCCATGCTCCTCGTCGCGCTGCGTCGCCTGGAACTCGACGAAAAGACGGTCTGGGCCTCCGCGGCGTATGGAGGCGGCTTGGGCCAGAAAGACCTCTGCGGATTTTTGACCGGAGGCATAATGGCCGTCGGAATGGCGGACGGGAAAATGCCCCTGGAACGCCGCGAGGCCAAGAAACTCTGTTCCGCCGTCGCCAAGGAATTCTGGGAGTGGTGGAAAAGCGAATATCCCCTGCGCTGCGAGTGCATCGTCATCAAGGAAGAAGACCGGGCAAAATGCCGCCCGATGGGTCCGCGCGTCGCGGCCGAGCTTGAGGAACTTCTGACCCGCTTCGCCTGAGTCCGGACTGAGCCCGATTCTATCGGGACGGCCGTCCCGACGAAAAACGGGCATTCGGAAGGCCGGGATTCGCGGCGCCGCCCAGAGCGGCGGCGAGAAGGAAGACGTGTTTCGCCGAGCGGACCATGGCCGGGATATCGGCCCACTCGTCCGGAAATCCCCGTTGTCCTCCCCGCGATCCGCCGAGTCCGATGGCCGGCGTGCCGCCGCCGATCGCGATATTCATGTTCGAGGAACCGGCGTTGCCGAGCCGGGGCTCGTATCCCAGATGCCGTGAGACGTCAACCGCGGTCTCAACAAGCGGTGAGTTGACGGCGTCCGGAATCTGGCCGCCCGGGGTCAGCTGAAAAGGCTCCATTTGAAAAGCAATCCCGGTTTCCGCAGAGACCTCGTCGAGGACGGCCCGCACCGTCTCTTCGACGGCCGCGATCACGCCCATGTCCAGGGAACGGATGTCGAGCGAGAACCAGCCGTTTTCCGGTTTGTGGTTGAAAACCGCCCCGCTTCGCAGAATGCCCACATTGACCACCGTTCGCAAAGCCGTCTCGCGGGCCGGATGGGGAAGCGACAGGATCCGATCGACCGCCCGTCCGATCCCCTGGTTGACGTTGGGTAATCCTCCGCCCAGCGAGTGCCCCGGCGGTCCCGAGGCCGCGACTTTCCACCAATGGATGCCGATGGCCCCGTAGGAGATCGATCGGCCGTCGCCGAGAATATCGATGAATCCGAGAGCGCCGTCCCGGGTATCGGCGTAGATCTTTCTCATGCCCATCAGGCCGGTCTCTTCCTGGGCGACGGCCGCGAAAATCAGGTCATGCTCCGGCTCGATGCCGGACTTGACGAAAGCCTCGGCCGCCGCAAGCATGGAGATGGTGATGGACGATGTGTTGACGCCCGGACCGATGACCCGGTCGTCCTCCACGCGCGGCGGCCCGCCGGCCCGGCGCTGATGTTCGGCCACCGTTTCCAGATCGTCGAGCGTGGAGATGAAGACCAGAGTCCGGCCGGACCGGCCGGGAATTCGGCCGACGGCATTCGGGATTTCGTCGACCCGGACATCGGAAAGGCCGATTTCTCTCATCATCGCGGCAACGGCCGCAGCCCGCTCATGCTCGCTTCCCGAGGGCGAGGGAATGGCGCCGATTTCAGCCAGATCGGCCGCCATTTTTCCGGCATTCCCGTCAAGACGGCTCAGGGCGGCCTGAACCCGGGGATCCTCGAGCGCGTCGGCCAGCGACCGGCGGGCGGGCGATTCGGCGCCCAGTCCGTTCGCGATGATCAAGACGGCAAGAATCAAATACAACACTTCATTGATTTTCATGTCTATGAGTATAACTGAGTTTGGCTTCGATCGACATATGGATTTCATCCGCGTCTGTCCATCATCCGGTATTGAATGGCCTCCGAGATATGAGCGGCCGCGATGTTCTCCGCGCCCTCCAGGTCGGCGATCGTCCGGGCGACCTTCAGGATGCGGTCGTAGGCCCGGGCACTGAAGCCCATCTGCGTAACCGCGGCCTCAAGCAGCTTCTCCCCTTCCCTGTCGACGGCGCAGAATGTCCGGACATCCCGTGTTCCCATCCGCGCGTTCGCGAAAATCCCCTTCCCCGCAAACCGCCGGAGCTGAACCTCCCGGGTCCGGCAGACACGCTCCCGGATTCTCTCCGAAGATTCCGGTTCATGACGCGAAACAATCTCCCGGTACTTCACCTGCGGCACCTCGACCTGGATGTCGATCCTGTCGAGAAGCGGCCGCGAGATGCGGGCATAGTATTTCCTTCTCTGGGCCTCCGTGCAGTCGGCCTCTCCGCCCCCGCCGTCCTGGAAGACATCCTCACAGGGGTTCATGGCCGCGACCAGCATGAAGGCCGAGGGAAAGAGGACGGACATCCCCGAACGGCAGATCGACACCCGCCCGTCCTCAAGAGGCTGCCTCAGGTCCTCCAGAACGCCTCTTCGGAACTCCGGCATCTCGTCAAGAAAGAGAATCCCGTTGTGGGCCAGGCTGATCTCCCCGGGCCGGGGCACGGAGCCTCCGCCGACGAGCCCGGCATGCGAGACGGTGTGGTGCGGCGCCCGGAACGGACGCACGCTCATGGCCCCCGCGTTCGGAAGGAGACCCGCGGCGCTGTAGACTTGAGTGACTTCGATCGTCTCCTCGAAGGTCATGGGCGGGAGAATCCCCGGCAGGCGGCGGGCCAGCATGGTCTTTCCGGCTCCCGGCGGCCCGATCATCAGGATGTTGTGGCCCCCGGCCGCCGCCAGTTCCATGGCCCGTCTGACGTGATGCTGGCCCCGGACATCCCGGAAATCGGCATCGTAGCAGGGCGGCTCGGCCAGCTCTTCGAAACTCAGATCACAGGGCGGGACGTCCTCCCTTCCGTTCAGAAGCGCCACGACCCGGCCCAGGGTTTCGAGCCCGAAGACTTCGATCTTCGGGACGAGGGCCGCCTCCCTTTCATTGCTCTTCGGAACGACAAGCCCTCTGTATCCCCTTTTCCGGGCCATCAGAGCCACCGACAGGACGCCCTTAACGGGTTTGAGACGGCCGTCCATGGCCAGCTCGCCCATAAAGATGCGTCCGGACTGCGACCCGTCAGGGACGACGCCGAGATCGGCCAGGAAGCCGAGGGCGATGGGCAGATCGAAGGCCGAGCCCTCCTTCCGCCGATCGGCCGGGGCCAGGTTGATCGTCACCTTGCGCGGGGGAAGATCAAAGCCGCAGTTTTTGAGAGCCGCCCGGACGCGCTCCTTGCTCTCGCGGACCGCGGCGTCGGGCAGCCCGACCGTGACAAATCCGGGGAAGCCGAGAGCGATATCGACTTCGACCTCGACGGGGTAGGCTTCAATGCCCAGGAGAGAAGCGCTGTCCACACGGAATAACATGGTCCATAGAAAAGACGGCGGAAGGACGCCTCGTTCGTCACGGCGGCGCGAAAATCGGATTATTTTTTCCGGGTGGTGAACTCTTGGGAGAGTTTATCCAGCTCGTCTTCGATCTGCTTCTGGGACTTGATTTTGATTTTCTTGAGATCGAAAGGCCGGGCTTTCTTGGGTGGTACGAACTCGATATCCTCACCTTTCTTTTTGGCCGGCTTCCTGTCCTCGGACGGTTCCGGATCGAGAAGACCGGTGTCGGCGTCCTTTTTCGTTATTGCATCCTGTTCGCCTTCGAGAGTGCGTTCCCGAATGAGAGGCAGGGAGGCACGGGCGATGGCCTTGAGCGACTCGAAAACCCCGACACCGTTCAGGGCGGAGGCCTCAAAAAACGGCTGCCTGCGGGGATTGAGAAGGTTGTTCAGGGTTTCCACGGGAATCAGACCGGGAAGGTCCCGCTTGTTGTATTGGAAGACCATGGGGATGTCGTTGAGATCGATGCCCTGTTCCAGACAGTTGCGCCGGAGGCCGTCGAAGTTCTCCAGGTTGGCGTCGAAGAGGGAACTCTGGGAGTCGGCGACGAAGATGATGCCGTCGGCGCCTTTGAGAACGCTTTTTCTCGAGGCTTCATAAAACACCTGGCCGGGGACGGTCATCAGGTGGAAGTGGACTTTGTACCGGCCGACCAGTCCGGCCTTGATGGGCAGGAGGTCGAAGAAATAGGTCCGGTCGCTCTCCGTTTCGAAACAGATGAGTTCGCCGCGGTAAACGGGATCGAGTTTAAAATAGATGTAACGGAGGTTGGTCGTTTTGCCGCTCAGTCCCGGACCGTAATAAACGATCTTGACGGCCAAGCTGCCGGTGGCGTCATTCACATATGCCATTGAATTGCCTAACCCCTACCTTCAAGCGCCATTATTAACACACTCCCCCGGCGAAGTCAAACACGCGCAGGGCTCCGCATCAGGAGAATCCGGACAGCCGGCGGATCAGGGTTTCGTATTTGCCGACGATCTTCGGCCAGGTGTAATGTTCCTCGACATAAGCCCGGCCGTTTCGACCGAGAACCTCCCGAAGACGGGTATCTCCCGCCAGAAGGTCGAGCGCGACGGCGAACTCGCCCGCATTCCCATAGGCCAGGCCGGCTCGGCCCTTGAGGCAGTGCTGCATGAGCGGCGGGGTCGTCTCCTGGACCAGAATCGGTGTCCGGACGGCCAGGGATTCGATCGCGGCCATACAGAGACTTTCAAGATGGGACGGATGGATCGTGGCCAAGGCCGCGGCCATCGCCGCGGTTTTTTCCTCGCTGGAGACGAAACCCAGGTAGCGGATCCTGGGATGAGAGGGAAGCTCCATGAGGAGGTTTCCGATCAGGACCAGAGTCATGTCCGGATTTTCCCGGCTGTAGGCCTGGAAATACTCCAGGAGCTCGGCGCAGCCTTTTCCGGCCTCGATGCGCCCGGCGTAGAGAATAAACGGCCCCTGCAGGCCGTGCCTCTCTCGAAAACCCCGGACATCGGGATTTTCGGGAATGTCCACGCCCACTCCGACGATATCCTGGTACTTGCCCTCGAAGGAAAAACGCCGGGCCAGCATGTCTCTCTCCGGCTCGGTGTTGAACATGAAGGCCGCGGGGCGGGCGAAAACCTCTTTCATCATCTCCAGGCCGAGGGCGGGTTCCTCGTGGGCGGTCGGAACCAGGGCCGGGCTTCCCGAAACGGCCCGCAAACCCCAATAGGTGTTGTAGTAGAGGTAGGTGAAAAAGATGAAGAGATCGTGGTCCTTCTCTTCCCGGCCGATGGCCTCGATCAACCGGGGCGAGCACGGACCCTGCCTCTCCATCCATTCCCTCTCGTCGGCGTCCGTATGGGGATTGAAAAAGATCCAGTCGGAATAAGCGTTGAAGGAGGCGATGTCCCGTTCCTTGTCCGTCAAATATCTCTTGATTTTCACGCCGTCAAGAACGGTTTCACCGGCGAGATATTCGTTTCTCCAGGTGATATAGTCTTTGGCCGCGGTCGTGTAGACCGTGCACGCGTGTCCGGCCCGGACCAGTCGTTCGGCGACGATGCGGCAGTGGAGTTCCGACCCTCCCATGACTTCGGCGCCGTAGCGCTGGACGACGAAGGCCACCCGGGCGCCCACCGGTCAGGCTCCTTCCGCGACAAAATTGAGAAGAACGGATTCCCTGTCGGCCGTCCGGAACCGCTCCAGGCGGGCGCGCTGCCCGGCCAGAATTTTCTCTCTCAACTCCGGGTCCCGGGCCACAAGATCCACGAGCTCGGCCGCCCGGTCGATTTTTTTTCTCTTGAACAGCACTCCCGCCCCGTCAAGGGTGAACGGCACGGCCGTCGAATCGTAAGCGACGACGGGGAGGTCGAAGATCATGCTCTCGATGAGCGGCAGACAGAAGCCCTCGTGTTCGCTCATGGACAGGAAGACGTCGGAGGCCCTGTAGAAGGCGGACATCTCCTCGTCCGGGATATGGCCCGTGAAGACGATCTCTTCCGGTTTGAGATAGAACTCGTCGGCCATCCGGACACAGCTTTCGAAATAGGCGGGCAGGGACTGCGTCTTGCCGACCACGATGAGCCGCACCAGGGGGGAGATGTATTTCTTGTAATAGAAAGTCAGACGGATGAGGTCCTCGATCTTCTTGTTGGGCGCGATCCGGCCGACGAAGAGAATGTTCGTTCTGTCATCCCGGTAGAGATCGTGGACAAAAACGGAATGCGTTTTTTCGTATTTTCGGAAATCGACGTAAAGAGGCAGAACCTCGGCCCGCCGGCAGCCGAGTTCGACAAGCTCCCGCCGGTTGTATTCGGAATCGGCCAGCCCGAGGTCGATGAACGGCATCAGGGAGGCGAGCTCCAGCCGCCCGATGTGGGCGATCCGGGCCATTTCGGTGCTGTAGGGGCTGAAAAAATGAGAGGGCGTGATGTTGTGATGGATGAGAATCTTCCTCGATTTCAGCCGGGTCAGGGCCTGGCTGAGGGGTGACGGCAACGCGTAGTGAAGAAGAATGGCGTCCTTCGGCCCCGGAGGCGGGAATGATGAGAACAGCCTGGCTTCGCCGGACAGCTCCTTATCGTGATCCAGGCAGTAGATGTCCGCCTCGAAGCCATGAGAACGGAAGACATCCCGCATATGGAGAGCCGAGTCGCCGATGGCGTCTCCCTGATGAAAGGCGGGAACGAGCTGGTCGATTCTCACCGGCCGGCCACCTTTTCGACGTGATCCATGAGAATGCGGGCAACGTTCTCCGTTCGGTATTTCTCCAGGGCGGCGCGCTGGCCCTTGAGGAGGGTGTTTCTTAGTTCGGCATTCCGGACGATTTCATCGAGAAGGGCCGCCGTCTTCACAAAGTCCTTCGACCGGAGAAGCACGCCGCCGCCGTTCATCGTTTCCTCGACGGCCCCCGCGGCGAAAGCGACGACGGGGAGGTCCAGGTGGAAGGCCTCGAGGAGGGGAACCCCGAACCCCTCGTGCTCGCTCATGCTCAGATAGACGTCGGCCGACCGGTAATAGGCGACGAGTTCCGGAAACTCGACATGTCCCGTAAAGTGCACGTCCGAAAGCGCCAGCCGTTCGACGAGGTCGCGCAGGGCCGCGTGATAGCGCTCGAGGCCGCGATAATCACCGGCCAGGACGAGGCGGGCGCGGGGATTGAACATCGTCTTGTAGAAATGGAAGGTCCGGATGATGTCTTCGAATCTCTTGTTCGGGATCAGGCGGCCGACGAAGAGAAAGGTCGTTTTCTTTTCCGACATCATATCCAGGACGACGGGGTCTCCGGGAATATCGAACCGGGAAAAGTCGAGCAGAATGGGCAGAACTCCGGTCGGGGCGTATCCGGCCCGCTCGAGTTCCTCACGGTTGAACTCGGAGTCGCCGAGGGCCAGGTCGACTTTGCCGACAAACGTCTTGATCTCGAGGCGACCCTTGTAGCATTCCCGGGTCAGGATGCGGTGATAGTCCAGAAAAAATCCGTGGGGTGTGATGTTGTGGTAGATCATGATCTTGCGGTCGGGAATCCGGAAGATCATTTTCGACACCGGGGATCCGATGGAGAAGTGGAAGATGACCACGTTGTCGGGGGAGCTCAACTCCCGATAGGTTCGGAAGTCCCGGGCCAGGCCGGCCGTTTTCGGGTCGAAATAGCGGATGAAGATCTCGGAACGGTGGCCGAGGGACCGGAGGGCCTTTTGGATCTCCAGGATCTCATCGGAAATGGCGTCTCCGTAGGTCAGGGACGTCGAGAACTGGTGGATGTCCACGGATCTAGCGGCTTTCCAGGTTCCGGATGACGGTTTGATACTTGCCGACGACGATGTCCCAGGTGTAGTTGGCGTCGTAGTAGCGACGGCCGTTTTCTCCCATGACCTCCCGCAGCCGGGCGTCGGCGTCAAGCAGCTCGAGAGCTTCTCGGAACTCCCAATAGTTTTCATAAAAGAGCCCGGCCCGGCTTCTCAGGCACTGGCCCTTGAGAACCTCGCACCGGGCGTTGGCCAGAACCGGTTTTTTCATGGCCCAGGCTTCGAGCGTGACCATGGACAGGCTTTCGTAAAAGGACGGCATGACGAGAATCCGGGCCCCTTCGAGGGCGTCGAATTTGACCTCCTCGGGCTGGAAGCCCAGATGGATGACATCGGGATGAGAGGGAATCGGAAGGATGGAGCTGCCGATGAGGACGAGCTTGAGCGGCGAGTCCGTGTCCTTCTTGAATTTCAGGAAATATTCGAAGAGTTTGTGGCAACCCTTGTTCTCGTCGATGCGGCCGATGTAGATGATGTAGGGCCCATCAACGCCGTGGAGCTTGCGGAACCGGTCCTCCGAGGACGTTTCGGGAACGACCGTGCCGACACCGACGATGTCGCCCGGAACATCGTCGTTCCCCGAAGCGGCGTTGATCATGGCCTTTTCCTCGTGGGAGTTGTAGATGAAGGCCCGCGGCAGTTTCAAAAGGTCGCGGAAGATGCCCAGGTGGATGACCGGGTCGCGCTCGGCCGTCGGCACAAGGATGCTTTTTTCAGGGACGACGCGGATTCCCCAGTAGGAGTGATAATAGCGGTAGCTGAAAAAGATGAAGTGGTCGTAATTGTCGCGATGGTCCCGGATATGGCGGATCAGTGACGTGGAGAGCGGACCCTCCTCGTCCAGCCAGCGAAGCTCGTCGGCCTCGCTGTGGGCGCGGTTGAAGACGAAGTCCTGGATGCGGCCGAACCGCTCCGGGTTTCGCGGCCGGTCCACGGAGAAGCGCCGGACGGTGATCCCGTTGATCGATTCCTCGTCCTTCGGATAATGATCCTTCCAGGTGATGTAATCGAAGGCCCGGGTCGTCAGGACTTCAACGTCATGGTGCTCCCGGAGATGTTCGGCCACCCAGCGGCAGTGAAGCTCGGCGCCGCCGTTGATCTCCAGACCGTAGCGTTGAACGACGAATGCCAGTTTCATTCGAAGACCTTTTTTTCCAGGGCCCGCTCGCGGCGGCTGAGTGTCTCGAAATCCTTTTCCATGACCCGGATCTTGTTCTTGAGCGTCTCGTGCTCGATCTTGAGTTTCGTCAACTCGACGACGGTGTTATGGGCCAGGGTGTGGAGGAGCTTGACGTTGTCGACAGCCGGTGTCAAACAGGAGCGGATTCCGCCGAGAGCATCCGCCGTTTCCTGCTCGACACGTTGCAGTTCGCGCGCCAATGCCTCCCTCTCCCGCCCCAGGACCTCCTGAAGGGCGGCGAATCGCCGGTCGGCCCTCCTGAGCTCATGTTCCGACTTGGCGGCGTAATAATCCACCCGGCGGTTGACGTAGTCGAGATGGCGGACGGCCCGGACGATGTCTTCATTGATCGGAAGGATGACGAGCTTCATGAGCGGCGCGAACGGCCGCATGAGTTTCAGGAGAATTCTCTTGATGCGGGATTTGCCTCCCGGCTCGTCGTCGGGAAAGTCGGGATAGGGGGCAAGGAACGGCTCGTCATCGGCGGGGAAGCCGGTATCCTGAGGGCGATCCGGTTCCGGGACCGGAAAGGTTTCTTCCGGACTTCCTTCGTCCCCGGCCCGGCGGGCGGCCCGCTCCTTGACGGCAGCCATAAGGGTGGATATATCGAGATTATCGTAATCGATCGAAAAATCGTCCATGGGCATCTCCTCAAGGCCTGTCCGGACCCGGCCGGGGCTCCGGATCAGCGGTCATTCCGAAACAGAAAGTCTTCATAGACGCTCTGAACGTCCAGGATATCGGGAATCGGCCGGAGCCGCATGAGCTCGATCTCGCGGACCTCGCGTTCCGTGAAGACTCCGGATTTGAGCTTTTCCGCGATTCGGCGTTCGATGGTTTCCTCGAGCCCGGCCTGTTCCTTTTTGCCGAGGCATTTGATGTCCAGAAATCCGGCCATGATGATCGTCCTTGCCGTTGAATTCACCAGTTGAAAATCAGAACGTATTGTAAAGCATTTCCGCCGGAGAGTTCAACATGAATCCGGATTCCGATGGGCCTCCGTTGGCAAAGACCGCCGGGTATGATACAAGAAAGAGAGGCTGTCATGAGCGAAACCAGAAGCAAATTTCGGATCGGCGTCATCGGCGGATCGCGACCGGACCCCGCATCGAGTGAAGCCGCCTACCGGGTCGGCCGCCTGATCGCCAAACTCGGGGCCGTCGTCGTCTGCGGGGGCCTCGGCGGAGTTATGGAAGCCGCCGCCCGCGGCGCCAAGGAGGTCGGCGGACTGACCGTCGGCATCCTTCCCGGCTCCGATCCGCGAGACGCCAATCCCCACATCGACATTTCTATTGCCACGGGAATCGGATACGCCCGAAACGCCCTTGTCGTCATGAATGCCGACGCCCTGATCGCCATCGACGGCGCCTTCGGCACCTTGAGCGAAATCGCCTACGGCGGCGTTTATGAGCGCCCGGTCGTCGGCCTCGGGACCTGGGATGTCCGCGGCGTCATCCCGGCCGGAACCCCCGAGGAGGCCGTCCGTCTGGCCCTGGAAAAAGCGGCCGGGCGCCGCTGATCGGCCCGCATGACCAATTACCGGATCACCCTCGGCTATGACGGAACGGATTACCACGGCTGGCAGCTTCAGCCCGGACTCAGAACCATTCAGGGTGAAGTGGAAAAGGCCCTGGCCGTGATCACCCACAAACGGGTACCCGTCAACGGAGCCGGACGGACGGACGCCGGAGTCCACGCCCTGGCCCAGACGGCCGGATTCCGGGCCGACCTCAGGCTGGGAACAGATGAGCTTCTCCGGGCCTTGAATGCCGTTCTGCCCGAAGACATCCGCGTCTTTTCCGTCGAGGAAGCTCCGGCCGATTTCCATCCCCGCAAGTCGGCTCTGTCCAAGACGTATCGGTATCGAATCTGCATCTCCCCCGTCCATTCGCCCTTTATCCGGCGCTACGCGATCCACCGGCCCATGCCGCTCGACTTCGAGGCGATGCGGGAGGCGTCCGGCCTCTTCGTCCGTGAAGACGATTTCTCGACATTCTCTTCGAACAAGGACAAATGCCCCGTAAGAAAGGTCATCCGGTCCGAGATCGTCCGCGTAGACGACGAAATTCAATATACGGTGACGGCGGAAGGTTTTCTGAAATACATGGTCCGGACCCTGGCCGGAACGCTTCTCAACGTCGGTCGGGGACGAATCCGTCCGTCCGATATCGAGGGCCTGTTCCGGAAGAAAGCCCGCACCCTCGGCGCGCCCACGGCTCCCGCCAAAGGGCTGTGTCTGGTCGAAGTCGCTTATCCGCCGAACTTCAGCATCATGACATCGGCGTCCTCCGGCGGCCGGGAATAATATCCGCGCCTTTTTCCGACGACGGTGAATCCGTGTTTGCGATAGAGGGAGATCGCGGATGTATTGGACGGCCGGACTTCGAGAGCAACCACCCTGGCTCCCTGGGCTTTGACGGTTTCCAGAATATGCGCGAGCAGACTGTCTCCCAAACTCCGTCCCCGGAACTCGGGATGAACGGCGATGTTGTTGATCTGGACGTCATCGGCGATTTTCCAGTAAACGGCATACCCGATGATGCGGCGGTCGCCTTCCGTCGAAACGACCAGAGGAAAGGAAATCCCGGTGTTCTGGATTTCGCCGATGAAGGCGATCCGGTTCCAGGGATTGGGGAAAGAGACCGTTTCGATGCTCAGGACGGCCGGAAGGTCATCGACCCTCATTCTTCGAATGACGCATCCCTCGCCGATTTCCGGTCCCGCCATGATGTTTTTCCTCCGCTTGGGATCTCCGATAGTAAAGGGGTTCGAGCTCTTCGAGAACGGCGCCCGCGTTCCGGGCGAATATCCGGGCGGCCAGAAGGCCCACTTCGTGAGCGATGAAGGGCGTCCGGGTTGAAAACCGCGCCCTGTCGCCGAGACGCGCCTGAGCGGAGTCGCGGCAGACATCCAAGCCGTCGCCGATGAAGGTGACGACCCCCTGATCCGGGATCCGGGAAAGAAAATCTCCGGGAATCCAGGCGCCTTCGGGAACGGCGGCCGCCGCATCCTCCGCAGAGACTTTGAAAAGGGCGGCGTAGATTTCTCCCTTGCGGGCGTCGAGCAGGGGCGCGATCCATGTGCCTTCGTCCGCAGCCGCCTTGAGAGACAGAGCACGGAGAGAGGATACGGCCGCGGCCGGTTTGTTCGAGGCGAAAGCCAGGGCCCTGATCGTGCTCAAGCCGATGCGGATCCCGGTAAACGAACCCGGACCGGCGGCGACGGCGAAGGCCTCGATGTCCCGGGCCGTAGCACCGCAGACTGCCAGAATATGGTCGATCGAACGGAGAAGGACGGCGGAATGGGTGGGAGCTGAGGCGACCGCCGTCTCGGCCAGAAGCCGCGGCCCGTCGAGAATGGCCGCCGATCCGTTCGGCGTGGTCGTGTCGACAGCCAGAATGAGCATCCTTCACCCGCCTTTCCCGCCGAGCGGGACCGCAACGGATCAGATTTTTTCGGCCACGGCCCGGGCGACATCCAGGGTTTTGGCTTGCCCGCCCAAATCGTATGTTCTGACCCGGCCTTCTTTGATGACCGCGGCGACCGCTTCCTCGATGACACGGCCCTTGTCCGTCTCGCCCAGCCAGTCCAGCATCATTTTTGCGGACAGGATCATGGCAATGGGATTGACCTTGTACTGGCCGAAATACTTCGGCGCCGAGCCGTGCGTAGGCTCGAACACACCATAACGATCCCCGATATTCCCGCTGCACGCAAAGCCGAGACCACCCACGAGCTGAGCGGAGAGATCGGAAACAATGTCGCCGAAAAGGTTTTCGGCGACCATGACGTCGTAATCGCGGGGGTTCTTGACGAGCCACATGCAGATGGCGTCGATGTTGGTCTCATAGAGCGGAATGTCCGGATAGCCCGCGGCGACTTTCCGGGCTTCCTCGAGCATGAGGCCTCCGGTCTCCCGCAGGACGTTCGGCTTTTCAACAACCGTGACCGAGCGCCTCTTGTGCTTCCGGGCATAATCAAAAGCCGCCTTGACGATGCGGGCGCATCCCTTGCGGGTCATGATCCGGGTGGAAACGGCGATATCATCCGCGGGGACATCCTTGAAAGGCTTCATTTTCGGATGGGCGGACATGGCGGCCCTCATGGCATCGGGAAGTGGATGAAACTCCACGCCGGCATACATCCCCTCGGTGTTTTCTCGGAAAATCACGAGGTCGATGCCGTCCCTGTGGTTCAGGGGGTTGCCGGGATAGGCCTTGCAGGGGCGAAGCGCGGTGTAAAGATCGAACTCCTGGCGCAGACGGACGATGGGGCTGAAATACGACAGGCCTTTGTTCCCAAGCGAAGGATCGAGTTCGGCGACGGCGTCGTCCTTGGGCTTGGACGTGATGGCGCCGAAAAGACAGGCGTCGGTTTCTTTCAGAAGGGCGAGCGTACGGTCGGGAAGGGCATTTCCCTCCCGGCACCAGAATTCCCAACCGATGTCGCCGGTTCTGTATTCGGCATCGAGTCCGATTTTCTCAAGCACGATCATGGCGGCTTCCATGACTTCCTGTCCGACTCCGTCTCCCGGGAGAACGGCGATTTTGTACTTCGGCATCAAAAACTCCTTTTGAATTCAGGGACCCCTCGGCCCGGCCTTGGGAATGTGTATGATACCTGAAAATCGGGAGCCGAATCAACAGATTTCGGCGCCGTCGACCCGAAAGGCTGTTCAGGTTTTCCTGGATTTTCCCAGGACGCGGGTTCGGGTATAGGGAATCAATCCGCCGGCATCGATGATCGCCTGGCGCGATTTCGGAAGCGGCTCGACGGGGAAACTTTTTCCCGTGGTCCGATTCAAGACGGCCTGCTCCGTGATCTCCAGGTCATGCCCTTCCTCGGATTCGATATCCGGACAGACGATCGTTCTCAAGCCCAGGTTGATCGCATTCTGAAGAAAAATGCGGGCGAAATTCCGGGCCACGACAACCAGATCCCAGCCCTTGAGCGTCGAAGCCGCCTGTTCCCGCGAGGATCCACAGCCGAAATTCTTCCCGGCCGCAAGGATGCTCCCCGGAGGAATCTCCCCCTTGGCCAGCCGGGTGTTAAACTCCGTGTGATCGGCGAAAGCGAAAGCCGGCGTTTCCGACGGCAGAACCGTGGCCATGAAACGTCCGGGATAAATGATGTCCGTCGAAATATCGTCTTCGAGTTTCAGCACAACCTTAGCCATGGCGTTTACCTCCCGTCCTCGGATCGACGATCTCGCCCGCCGCGGCGCCGGCCGCGGCGACGGCCGGCGAGCAGAGATAGACCTCAGCCCGCGGGTTGCCCATCCGGCCTTTGAAATTGCGGTTCGTCGTGGACAGGGCGACTTCGCCGTCGCCCAACGCGCCCTGGTGGACGCCCAGGCAGGGACCGCAACCGGGGTTCATGACGACGGCGCCGGCCTTGATGAAGGTGTCGATATATCCCTGCTCCATAGCCTGGCGGTAAATCCTCCATGAGGCCGGAAAAACCAGCATCCGCGTTCTCCGGGCCACCTTCCTTCCCTTGAGGATTTTGGCGGCAACAGCCAGATCATCCAGACGGCCGTTTGTGCAGGAGCCGATGACAACCTGATGGATTTTCACGCCGGCGGCCTCGCCCACCGGAACGACATTGTCCACGGTGTGGGGACGGGCGATCTGGGGTTCCAGGCGTGACACATCGACACTCAGGGTTCGGACATAGGAGGCGTCGGGATCCGGGCCGAACAAATCGAGCCTCCCCTTGACTTTCGCCTCCTCCCTCAGATATCGGACGGTCTCCTCGTCCGGTGGAACGATGCCCGATGTCGCCCCGGCCTCGACGGCCATATTGCAGAGGACAAGGCGCCCGGACGTGCTCATGGCCCGGATCGCCGGGCCGTGAAACTCCAGAACCTTGAAGTTTGCCCCTTCCGCCGAAATGAGTCCGATGATATGGAGAATAAGATCCTTGGGCAAGACATATTTCGGGAAACGGCCCCGGACCTCGACCTTGATGGTCTCGGGGACTTCGACGTTGAGAACCGTGCCCAGGGCCCAGACCGAGGCCATTTCGGTCGCTCCGATGCCGAAGGCGAAGGCGCCGAGGGCGCCGTGGCTCGTCGTGTGGCTGTCCGTGCCGACGACCACGGTCCCGGGCACGACATAGCCGTTTTCGGGAAGAATCTGGTGACAGATTCCGCCTTCGTCGCCCCGGACATCATGGAACTTGGCGATGCCAACCGCGGCGACGAATTCCCGGACTCTTTTCTGATTGGTCGCGGTTTTCGAGCTCTCGGCCGGAACGCGGTGGTCCAGGATGATCGCGATTTTCGACGGGTCCCAAACATTGGATTCGATGCCCGTCCCGCTGTAGATTTCACGGAACTGGTTGATGACCAACGCCGCATTTTCGTGGGACATGGCGCAGCTTGCAACGGGCTCCACCACATCCCCGGCCCGCACTGCGGGAAGCCCCGCCGCCCGGGCCAGAATTTTTTCCACCATCGTCATGCCCATGGGATGAACCTCCAAGCATTTCCGGCCGTCCGTCCGGAGGCCGGATGTCACCTATAACAAACAGCCGGGAAACTTGTCAACACCGCTTTCTCGCATGGCCGTTTCAGGGTGGGGACCCCGGAGGAGGCGGTTTCTTAGAGAACGGCCGACGCGCTTACCAGCAGGGCCCCCGGTCCCAACCGATAACGAATTGGATGGTGAAGTCCTGGTTCTCAGCTCTCCTGCGGCTTGTGGTCAACTCGACCCAGCGGTCGGCGGGGACCGTGCTCCGGTAACAGACGTTGAGTGTCGACGGCCCCGAGTATGGAACGCTCTCGACGACAAGCTGATATCGGCCGGCTCTGAGGGGCAGCCCGAAGCGGTATTCGCTTCGGCCTTCACTATTGAGAGTCAAGACCTGCGAGACGACGGTGCTGCCGCTTTGCCGGACCGAGATCTTAACTTGCCGCCCGGCTGTAAACCGGCCCTCCGGACCGGAGTCGATGGCTCCCAGAATTTCGTAGGTCGGCATCTTCATAATCGGAATGCATGTTAAGGTGAAGTCCGCCCGGTCGGAAACAAGGCTGTTCGGCGACAAGATTTCGATAGCCTGCCAATCATCGCGGGACATTTCAGCGCCGCTACCCAACTGCCAGTAGGTGGCGACCGTTTTCGTCCCGCGCCCTAAAAAAACGAGCTTGCTTTCGGCCGCGCGGGCCCCGTCCGATCTCAACCAGCGGTAGCGGACCGTACCGGCCCTGTTCACCGTGATATAGCCGGTAAAGTCGAACCGGTGCGGGCAAGGCCCGGTATAGGAACGCTCCGAAACCTCAACCCGAACCTTCGTCACCTGAAACCTGAGGTCCTGACCCGGCTCAACCCCGTCGGCGGCGGTTGGGGCCATCGTCAGCAAAACCAGGGACAAACACACAAGACTCCGCATGTCTTCCTCCTTCGCCCGCGCAAAGGCTTCGCGCGGACAACCCTACCTTTGGGATTGAGTATATCCCAAAAGACTGAAAAATGAAACGCCTGTCTTTCAGCGGTAAGGGGTTGCGCCGACGCCCTACTCGAACCAGACCTTGATCGTTTCGTTTTCGTCGTGGACCTCAATGATGGCCATGGGCCCGATTTTTTTCAGTTCGGCAAGAAGCGCCCCGAGTTCGACATCGCCGGCTTTTCGATCGAAACGGAATTCAGCACCCGCCGCAATCTTCGAGACCGCTTCGAGAAGAGCAAAGGGAAGGGAAATGCGGACTTTGTCTTTATTCGTCCGATTGTCGGTGACCAGGACTCTGAACCACTTGACCTCTTTCATGTCTGACGGGACGTCGGGTCCATTGTCCCGGACGGCCTTCCGGATGATCTGGAGATCGTTCTTTTCGACCGCCGGCGCCGCCGCAACCGATCCCATCCCCGCCAGAATTCCGATAAGGACACACATCGCCGTTGTTTTGGATTTCATGATGACCTCCTTGTCATTTGGCTATGGATATTTTGATGAGGATCTGTTCCTCGCGGATTTCCACAATGCCGCCCCGGGAATCGGCCAGTTCGGACAGAATCCGGTCGATGTCATAGCCTTTCTTCATCAGAAGATCCTTGTCCTTCTCGGGGATGGCCAGGAGAGCCAGCTGGGCCAGAGCCCAGGGGATATTGATGTCGATTTTCATCTCCCCCTTTTCGCTCACCTGAATTTTTAAAACCCGTCCGACCTCCCTCTCAGGCCGCCGGCTCTCCAACGCTTTCAGATCGCCGGGAGAAACCCGCAGGAGAGCGATTTTGGCCCTGTCGCGAAGTTCGATGTTTGTTTCGCGGTCGATGATCTCCTTGAGAACCGGGACGCTCAGAGCGGCGATCTTTCGGTCATCCATGTAACTCAGAGTGAATGCGGCATAATAGCGAACAACCGTGTTGGAGTTCTTCAGCCGGCTTTCAACCTCCCGGATCCTGGACGCTTCCCCTCTTTTGTAGAGCTTCTCGGCCGCGTCGATGATTCCGATTTCCGCATCTTCATCGAGCCGGCCGCCCCGGTCTTTTCTGGAAAGATAAGCCTTGAAGGTGTCGAGAGCCTCCCCTTCGCGCCCCGGCAGTTCCGCCAGGCATCGGCCTTTGTAAAACAGCGCCTGGGAAGCCAGCGGGCTCCGGGGAGAACCGGCCAGAAGCTCTTCGAGCTTGGTCAGGGCGGCACCCCAGTTTTTGTCGAACATGAGGATCTTGGCATCCTCGAACAGCGTCTCCGCTTGCCTGGCCTCGGCGGGAAGACCGGACAGCAGAATCCACAGACAGCCTATCGATAGAAACGCGGCTCGACATCTCATGTTAAACCTCGCTTTTCTGAAGTTCACGTTTGGCCAGGCGGATGTTCAAAAGAAGCTGCCTGTCCTCGATAAAGCTTCGAATCCGGGCCGTTTCCTCGGCCGTCAGGCCCTCCGCCAATCGGAAAAGCTCCATAAAGAGGAGTTCGATTTGGTCGCAGACGGCTTTGGCCTGAGCCATACGAGGGCTTTCGAAATGAGCATTCAAGTATTTTTTTTGACCCAGGAGTTCACGCACCCGATCCGGAGCCGGCCATAATCCCCTCTCCGGACCTTCGGCGTCCGCGGCCTGGAGAAAATCCAGAAGCAGGTCTTGGCTTCTTTCGAGATAATCGATGGCTTCCCTCCGGGCCAGGGTCTGTTCGATCCTGTCGATGAAGCCGGGTGAAGCGAAATAGTCACCCCGAACGGAAAGACCCGGAGCCGGGCGTTTGACGGCGAGATACATGCCGGCCGCACCGAGAACAAGACCCAGGGCCAGAGCGGCGAACACCGGTCGAACCGGGAGCCATTGCGGGAATCCGGCTCGCTGCCTTCGGCACACGGCCGCAGCGGACTCACGGAAAGCTCTGTCGGCAATCTTTTCGGGAAGCGCGGCCCAATCAATCGAATCCATCTCCTTTTGGATCTTCGCTCTCTCATGATCCGCCCGGTTGAGAATCCGCCTCAGACGCTCGGCTTCCTCCCGGCACACGGCACAGCTTTCCACGTGCTTTCGGTGGGGGGATCCCTCCGGGACGGTCCCGGCCGAGAGAAAATCGGCCGTCCAGTCTTTGATCATTTTTCTGCATGTTTTCATGTTTGCATCCCCAGATGCGGAGCCAGCCATTTTCTCAAGTTGCGGACGGCCTTGTGATGGAGGGATTTGGCCGTTCCGATCGAGATATTCATGGCCTCCGATATTTCATGGTAAGGACATTCCTCGTAGTGCTTCATGATGAAAACCATTTTTTGCCGGTTCGCCAGACGGCCGATGCATCGGGAGAACTCCCGGCGCATATCCGCCGCCCTCTGAACGCCGGCGCCGTCATCCCCGGCCGGATCGAACTCCTCGACACTTCGGTCCGCCTCAAGTCCCCTTGTTTTCCCGCGGTTTTTCCGGTAATCGTCGATGGCCAGGTTTCGGGCGATCCGGAGAAGCCAATTCTGGAAATTGCAGCCCGGACGAAACATGTGGATTTTCCGGAACATCCGGAGAAAGGTTTCCTGCACAACGTCCAGCGCGTCCTCCCTGTTGCGGACAATCGAAAAGGCCATGACGAAAATTCTCTGCTGGAAAAGCCCGGCCACGGTCATGAAAGCCTCACGGTCTCCCTCGCGGATTTTTTCGACAAGCCGGGGAAGCTGTTCATCCGCCCCGGTCTTATGATCGTCCCTATCCACGAACGGCGTCCTTGTTCAATCCCTTTGTTTCGAAGAATCCTCAGATCCGGCTGCTCGATTTCATGTTTCTCACAAAGTTCTACGGACGGTGTCCGCATAAGGTTCACCCCGAAAAACCTTTTTTTTTCAGATCCGTCCGTGGAACAGGGGTTCCGCCACGGCCGGAATCAGCAGGAAAAGAAAAGAAGAAGGGGGGAGTATAGAGATCGGAACATCAAACGGGCTTGGCCCGGATTCGCGGAAGAAAACGGAGATGGCGTTTTATCGATCAGAACCTGCGGAAACCTCTTCTGTCGTCGGGTCGGCCGCCGCCCGGGCCCCCTTCGGTTCGGGGACGGGCCTCATTGACGATGAGTTTCCGGCCGTCGAATTCCGTTCCGTTCAGCCTGTTCTTGGCTTCCCCGGCCGCATCCGATGTCGCCATTTCGACAAATCCGAAGCCGCGGCCCTGGAGGATGTTGACCGTGGCAACCTCGCCGTACTGGGAAAACAGCTCTTTCAGCTTGTCTTCGGTCGTCCTGTAGTTCAGGTTGCCAACATAAAGCTTGTGTGACATAAAAAAAACCTCCTCGATCTCCGCATCCGGAGTCGACTCATTGTTTCATAACTGCTTCGGCAAATCAAGAACGTTTTGGCGGCTTATTCGTATAATATCCGGGAAATGGAGTTGTCATGAAAAAAGGCAAATATATCCTGATCATCTTCCTTATTTTGGGAATCCTGGCCCTGGCGGCGTTCTTGTCCTATATCCTGACATCCTTCGGCCGCCCCTCCGTCCATGTCCCCTCGAAAGCCTATCTGGACATCGACATTTCGGGTGAAATCGTCGAAATGGCTCAGGACGACCTTTTCACCCTGCTTTTTTCGGGCCGCAAGCCTCTCGCTCTCCACGATCTGAGAATGCACATCCGAAAAGCCAAATCGGACCCGCGGATCCAGGCCATGGTCCTCCGCCTGAACGTTCTTCTCTGCGACTGGGCCAAAACCGATGAAATCCGGCGTTTGATTCTCGATTTCCGGACATCGGGGAAAAAAGTTTACGCTTATATCGAAGAAGCGCCCGATTTCGACAAGGAATACTACCTCGCCACAGCCTGTGACACCATCGTTCTCCACCCCATGGGCTGGTTGGGCATCAACGGGCTCGGCGGCTATATTCCGTTTTTCGGCAAAACTCTGGAAAAAATCGGCGTCAAGGCCGAGTTCGAACACGTCGAAGAATACAAAACAGCCATCAACACCTTCACCGAAAGCCGCTTCACACCGTCCCATCGGGAAATGATGGAATCCCTCTTCACGGATGTCTTCGAAACCTATGTTTCGACCGTCGCCGAGGCGCGGGGGAAAACCGGAGAGGAAATGCGCGCCTTGATCGACCGGGCCTTTTTTCAGGGACCCAAGGCCATGGAGGCGGGACTCGTTGACGCCGTCCTTTTCGAGGACGAATTGCGGGACAACCTGAAGGACGGCGATCAGGAGCTCTCCCGGATCCGGTTCGATGATTACGCCAAGGCCCGGCCGGCGGCGGCCGGATTGAGATCGGGCCGGAAAGTGGCTCTGATTTATGCGGTCGGGCCGATTCTGACCGGAGAAAGCATGCCCCAAGTCATGGGCGGGACAACCACGTCCGCCTGGATCCGGCAGGCCCGGCAGGACAAATCCCTGGTCGCCATCGTGGTTCGCGTGGACAGCCCCGGCGGTTCCACAACCGGTTCCGACGTCATCCACCGTGAGCTGGCCCAGGCCGCCCGGGAGAAACCCGTGGTTGTTTCCATGTCCGACATGGCCGGATCGGGAGGCTACTGGATTTCACTTCCCGCTCACAAGATTATCGCCCACCCGCAGACATGGACGGGTTCCATCGGAGTCCTGGCCGGAAAATTCAGTTTCGGCGGCCTTTACGAAAAAATCGGAGTGACCGGGGAAAAACTGACCTACGGAGAAAAAGCGGATATTTTTACGACGTTCCGGGAATTCACGCCCGAGGAAAGAGCCGTTCTCAAGGACGAAATCCTCTGGACTTACGAACAGTTTCTGGATCGTGTCGCCGCAGCGCGAAACATGTCCCGGGACGAGGTCGACGCCCTCGGTCGAGGACGGGTCTGGACGGGCCGCCAAGCCGTTGAATCCGGCCTCGTGGACGCCTTGGGCGGTCTCACGGAAGCCGTGGATCAGGCCAAGGTCCTGGCCGGCATCGCCCCGGACGAAGCCGTCCGGCTTGTCGTCTGGCCGAAGAAAAGATCCTTCTGGGACGCCTTTCTGGGCCGACGAGACCCCGCTTCGGAGGCCTTGCTTCCCCGGCATATCCGACAGGTTCTGCCCGTTCTGAAACTCATGGAGCGGACGCGAAGCTGGGCGATCATGCCCGGATGGGTCTCCGCACCCTAGGCTCTCCGGGTCCGCATCGGGATTATTCGTCTTTGCGGGATTCCCGAGAATCGCGTTCCCGCGGCGCGGGGGCGGCGGATCGGCTGAAAACGACGATGATTTCGTCGGGACGAACCATCCAGAGTTTTTCCCGGGCGGCTTTTTCAACGGCGGAGGGATCGGTCATCAATCTCTCGATTTCCCATGCCAGAAGGGCCCGCTGCCGCTCCATGGCCGCTCGCTCTTCCTCCAGGGCGGCATATCTTTTTCTCGCCTGAAGGATGTCCATGTATCCCTTTTTCCCGAACAGAACCGTCACGAATATGGCCAGAATGACAAAACCGATCCCGAGAAGAACGATCCGCTTTCGGATTGCGGGATTGGTTTTTTTTGAAGGGCTTCTCACTGGATGAGCTCCAAACCGCGGGCCATCAGACGATCGAGCGATTTTCTGTTTTCCGCCTCGGCATAACACCGGATCAGAGGTTCCGTTCCGGAGATGCGGAGGAGGAACCAGTCGTCCCCGTCGAAATCCAGTTTCAAGCCATCGATCGTTTCAAGAGAAACCACGGGTCTTCCGTCAAGCGATTCCGGAGGGGTCCGGACAAGCTCCCGGAATCTGCGCTCGTTGTCGGGCGTCAAGGAGATGTTTTTCTGATCGCCGACCATCGGTCCATAGATTTTGAAAAGATCCCTGCGCAAATCGACCAAATTTTTTCCCATGACCGCGATCATCTCCGCGACCAGGAGTCCGGCGATGATGCCGTCCTTCTCAGGCAGGTGGTCCTTCAATACGACACAGGCGCTTTCCTCGCCTCCGAAAATGATCTTGTCCTGGAGAAAGAGGTCGGCCAGATACTTGAATCCGACCGGTGTTTTGTAGAGCGGCAGATCGAAAGATCTGGAGATGCGGTCCAGGAGATGCGTCGTGGTCACGGATCTCGCGACGCCGCCCCGCCAGCCCTTGACGGAGACGAGATAGTGAAGAAGCAAGGCCAGGATTTCATTTTGAATGACGAACCGGCCCTCGTGATCGAGAATGCCGAAACGATCGCCGTCGGCATCCGTGGCCACGCCCAAATGACATGATTTTTCCCGGACGAGTTTTTTGAGTTCGCCGAGGTTTTCTTCCGTGCAGGATGGGATGACCCCGCCGAAATAGGGGTCGACATATCCGTGGATGCCTTCGACGACGATATTGTTTTCCACCAGGATTTCGTCCAGGTATTCCCGGCTGGTTCCGAAGAGCAGATCGACGCCGACCTTGAGGCCCGCCTTGCGGATCGATTCGAAATCGATCCTGTTCTGGATGAAGGCCAGGTAGTCCGGCTGGAGGTCGATGCGGGTGATGTATTCGGCCAGGGGATAATAGGAGCAGTGAGAATAGTCCTCGGCCAGAATGCGGATTTCCTCTTCCAGGGCATCCGTCACCGCAGGCAGAGCCGGAGCTCCGGTTTCGACATTGAACTTGAGCCCGTTGTATTCGGGCGGGTTGAAGGATGCGGTGAAGTTGATGCCGCCGTGGCATTGCCTTCGGATGATCTGATAGGCCTGGGCCTGGGACGGCGCATCCCGTTCCGAAAGAAAGACGCGGATCCTGTTCCGGGACAGGATTTTGGCCGCCTCGGCGGCATAGCGTTCGCTGAGAAAGCGGGTGTCGTAGTTGACGATGACGGAAACGTCCTCATCGGGAAACCGCTTTTTCAGATGACGGGCCACAGCCTGGACGACGAGCCGGACGTTGTGAAACGTGAATTCCTCACCCATCACCGCCCGCCAACCGGATGTCCCGAACTTGATCATATTCTTGAATTTAAGTTAGCACAGCCTCCCGGGAAAATCAACTCTGCGTTGACAGGGACGGGCCCGTTCGATATTGTGGAAAAAATGAGACATCCGCGCCTGAACATCCTGCTGGGCGTCTCCCTGACGTCGGCGGCCGTGCTGGGTTTTCAGCTGGCGATGACGCGATATTACGCCGTGTCTCAGGACTACCATTTCGCTTTTCTGGTCATCAGCCTGTCCTTTTTAGGCTTCGGCGCCGCCGGCTCCTTTCTGGTGTTGGCCCGGAATCACCTTGAGAAACGGGGAGAGGCCTTCCCCGCTGCAACATCTTTTCTATTCGGGCTGACCCTGCTCGGAAGCACTCTGGCCGTCAACCATTTTCCGTTCGATTTCCAGGAACTTCTGTGGAACGAGAAGAAGGCTTTCTTCATCGTTCTTGAATATCTCATCCTGTGCCTGCCGTTTTTCTTTGCCGGCTTGACGCTTTCGAGTTCCCTGACGTTGTTTTCCTCAAGCCCCCACAAGATTTACTTCTTCGATCTTCTCGGCGCGGGGTTGGGCGTTTTGGGAGGATTGTTTCTCTTTGCCCTCAATGAAGACCGGGGGGTGTTCCCGACCCTGGCTTTTATCGCCTTTTGCGCAACACCCGCCTTCGCTCTGAGGAGAAGCCGCCGAACGGCCGTTTTTCTGCTTCTCCTGCCGGCCGGGGCGGCTGTCCTCGCGGCCGCCGCTCCGGACTTTCTTGCTTTTCGCATGGCTCCGTTCAAACCGCTGGCGGCCGCCTTGAAATATCCAAACGCCGAACTTGTGCTGACACGATGGAACGCCCTGGCCAGAGTGGACGTCATCGATTCTCCGGCCGTAAGGTTCGCCCCCGGGTTGAGCCTCATTCACGAGGAGGATCTGCCCCCTCAATTGGGACTTATTCTCGACGGGGAAGCGATGACGGCCGTAACCGCCGTTTCCGGAGACAACGCCGGATCCGACACGTTCCTATCCCGGCTTCCGTCCTCCTGGCCCTATCTCGTCAGGCGCCGGCCTCATGTTCTGATCATCGAACCCGGAGGGGGTCTGGATGTCCTGGCCGCACGCCGCTTCCAAGCCTCCTCGATCACGGCCGTTGTTGAAAACCCGCTGGTCGCCGAAATCCTAAGACGCGACCTGTCCGAATGGACCGGCGGACTGTTCTCTCACGACCATGTCCGCATGGAGGTCTCCGGAGCGCGGACGTTTCTGCGGAGGGCGGACCGGACGTTCGATCTGATCGTTCTTCCCATGACCGACGCCGGGGGAGCCATGGGGACCGGACTTCTCGGTCTGGGCGAGGACTTTCTCATCACTGTGGAATCCTTCATGGACATTCTCGCTTGTCTTGATGAGGACGGCCTGGTCTCCATCACGTTTTACCTCCTTCCCCCTCTTCGCCAGGAATTCAAAATTCTGGCCACCTGGATCGAAGCCCTGGAAAAAACGGGACGGCGGCCGGACGAGCACCTGGCCGTGATGAGAACATGGGGAACCCTGAGTCTTTTCGTCGGGAAATCCCCCTTTTCAGCCGAGGAGACAACCGGCCTCAGGGAGTTTGCCGAGAGACTCGTTTTCGATGTCGATCATCCTCCCGCTTCACCGGAGGACGGCGGCATGAACTCCTCATTTTCCGGATTTCCCTACTCGGAATTCGTCGCCGAATTGCTCGATCCCCAACGGCGCGGGGATTTCTTCAAAGATTATCTTTTCGATGTCCGGCCCGCTTCGGACAACCGGCCGTTCTTCAAGAATTTCTTCAAGTGGAGCCGAACGGCCGAAACCCTGGAGGCCTTCGGCGGCCGATGGTTGCCTCTTCTCCAGGGTCAATACATCGTCCCTCTCATTCTGATCCAATCCCTCCTGTGGGCTTTTCTCTTCATTCTCCTTCCTCTCCGGCCGATGAATCGATCTTTTTCTCCTCCCCGCGGGCTCCTCGTCAGGACGCTGTTCTATTTCAGTTGCATCGGGGCCGGTTTCATTTTTATTGAGATGACTCTGATCCACACCTTCATCCTCTTTCTCGGCCGTCCCCTCTATGCTTTCGCGGCCGTGCTTTCGGCCGTCCTGATCTCCGCCGGCATCGGAAGCCTGGCCGGTCTCCGAATTCTCGGCCGGAATCCGGCGTTTCGGCTGAGAGTTTGTTTGGCTCTTCTAGGGGGAGCGGCCATCGCCTATCAGGCCATTTTGCCGGTCCTGATCGACCGGTGTATCGGATTTTCCCTGGGCGCCCGGCTGGGCTTGACGTTCGCCGCCGTCCTCCCCCTCGGATTCGCCATGGGCATGCCTTTTCCAGGCGCCCTCCGCATGCTTCACATTCGGGAAAAACGCCTGATCCCCCTGGCCTGGGCGACCAATGCCTTTGCCTCCGTGGCCGGATCCTCCCTGGCGCTTCTGGCGGCTTTTTCCATGGGATACGGAGCGGTCCTGGCTCTCGGAGGCGGGTTGTATTTAGCGGCCCTTCTTTTTCTCGGCTTCGCCGACCATGGGAACAAAGCGGACATCCAGCACCTGGCGGACCCTGGGCCGGCCGTCCACTTTGGTGATCACGGTCAACGTCTGAAAGTATGACGTGCTGCCCAGCGGAATGATCAGCCGCCCTCCTTCCTTGAGTTGCCGGAGGAGGGGCGGCGGAACATGATTCGCCGCACAAGTCACCATGATTCCGTCGAACGGCGCATATTCCTCCCAGCCGTAATAGCCGTCGGCATGTTTGACACGGACAAAATCGTATCCCAGCTCCTTCAGCGTTTTCTCCGACCGCCGGGCCAGCGTCTCCCGGATTTCCACCGAATAAACCTCGGGGGTGAGTTCGGCCAGGACAGCCGCCTGGTATCCCGAACCCGTGCCGATTTCCAGAATGCGGTCGCCCTCCCGAGCCTCGAGATGCTCGGTCATCAGGGCGACGATGAAGGGCTGGGAAATGGTCTGGCCTTCCTCGATCGGCAGGGGATGGTCGGCATAAGCCTGGCTCTGATAGGCCGAAGGAACAAAGAGATGCCGGGGAATCCGCCCCATGGCATCCAGAATGCGGGGGTCGGAAATCCCCCGGGCCTTGATCTGCATGGCGACCATGGCCCGGCGCGGACGCTCGAACATGTCTTCGTCCGTCTTCGTCAAAACGACGCCGGCCATCGCCAAGGCCAGGGCGAGAATAACGAGCTTTCTCATTGGATTCAGTATATATAAAGACTTGAAACCTGTCCAATCGCCGGTCACCTTCCGCGATGAGATGGGGGACCTTGAAATCACCTCACCTTTCCTCGGCAGGGGTGATTGACGCCGGGGGGCGCCGGAGACATGCTGTTAGACAATGCAGGCCATAACAGGGTGTTTAGGAGAGACGGTTTGAAGATGAAGACATCAGCCATTTACCCCGGATCATTCGATCCCGTCACCAACGGGCACATCGACATCATCGAGCGGGGCTTGAAGGTCTTCGACCGCATTCTGGTGGCTGTTTTGGAAAATCCCAAAAAAAACCCTCTTCTTCCGACTCAAGAGAGAGTGGACATCATCAAGACGGTTTTCGCCGGGCGGGACAACGTGGAGGTCCGTTCCTTTGACGGACTTCTGGTGGATTTCGCCCGCCGGAACGAAATTCCCGTCCTCATCCGCGGACTTCGGGCGATTTCCGATTTCGAATACGAATTCCAAATGGCCCTGATGAACAGAAAACTCGCTCCGGAGATCGAAACGTTCTTCATGACGCCCAGCCTCCGTTATTCCTTCCTGAGTTCGAATCTGGTCAAGGAAGTCCATGCCCTGAACGGCTGCATTTCCGATCTTGTGCCCGAAATCGTGGCCGAGCGGCTCAACGCCCGGCTTCAAAATCCTCTCCGGGAAACCGGCGATTCCCGCGAAAAGGCAGGTTGACATGTTCGGATTGACCCGAAGTAAAAAGCTGGTCGGCCTGGATATCGGAACGTATGCCGTCAAGGCGGTCGAGCTCAACGCCCGGAAGCAAAAAAGCGGCGCCCGTTACGAACTGGTCCGAATCGGCTTCAAGCCGCTGCCCCCCGACTCCATCGTCGAAGGCACGGTGATCGACGCGGCGGCCGTCGCGGACGCCATCCGCCAGCTTTTCGACGAAAACAAGATTTCGACCCGCGACGTCGTCATTTCCATTTCCGGGAATTCCGTCATCATCAAGAAAATCAGTCTTCCAACCATGGACCGCCTGGAACTGGCCGAATCCATCACCTGGGAAGCCAAACACAATATTCCTTATCCTTATGAGGAAACCAACGTCGATTACGTCATCCTGCCTCCGTCCCAGGGTTCGGGCGACGGGAACCTGGACATTCTGCTGGTGGCGGCGAAGAAAGACAAGATTTCCAACTACTACAATGTCATCAACCAGGCACGGAAAAATCTCGAGGCCATCGAGGTCGACGTTTTCGCCCTTCACAACGCGCTGGAAATCAACTATCCCGAAATATTCGAGGCCAAAACCGCGGCGCTTGTCAACATCGGCGCGAATATCACCAACGTGATCATCACCGAGCGGGGCCGGCCCCAGCTTTTCCGCGATCTGGCCATCGGCGGCTACTTCTTCACGGAAAACATCCGCAAGGAACTCAACGTGAGTTTCGATGAGTCCGAACGGCTGCTCAAAGGCCTCCCGGGAACGAGTGTCACCCCGGACCAGTTCGCTTCGGCCCTGGCCCTGAACATCCGCGACCTGCTGGATGAAATGGAAAAAACCATGGCCTTTTTCGAGGCCACTGAAAAAACGGCTGATCAGGTCGAGCAGATTCTCCTCAGCGGCGGATTGGCCAACATCCCGGATATCGCCGAAGCTTTTGAAAACAAGTTCCAGATCAAAACCGAACTCTTCAATCCCTTCCGCATGATCCATTACGACGAAAAAAAATTCGATCCCATCTTTTTCAGCGAGATGGCTCCCATCTTCGGGGTGGCCGTCGGACTTTCCACCCGTCAAGCGGAGAAATAGGCCATGATCCGAATCAATCTCCTCAAACCGGAAGCCAAGGACGCCCGGGACATTCGTCCCGCCGGGCCGCCCGAACGGGCCGCCAAGAAGCCGCCGGCGATCGGCAACCTTCTGCTTCTCCTGGTCATCGTCGGGCTGGCAGGCTGGTTCTATTTCCAGAAAAAAGCCATCGATGAGGAAAGGGAGCTCTTGGAAGCCGCTCAGGCGGAAAAAGCCAAGCTTCAGTACGTCATCACCCGATTGAACGAGTTGGAGGCCCGGAAGCAGACACTCCAAAGGCAGATCGGGCTGATCAACGATCTCAAGTCCACTCAGGATCTCGTCGTCAGGATCGTGGATGAAATCAGCCGCCACCTTCCGGAGTGGGTCTGGCTGACGGAAGCCGGTTATGACACCCGCACCCTTCAGCTCAAAGGCAAGGCGCTGTCCAACAACCTCATCGCCGATTACGCCGCCAATTTGGAAAGCAGCGAACAGCTGTCCAACGTCGAGATTGTCTCGACGGCCCAGAGGAAATCCGGAAACGACGTGATTCTCGAGTTCTCCATGAACGCCCAGATCGTCCGGCCCCAGGAGGAATCGCCGCCGGCGGCCAAGCCTGAGGCCAAAACCGGGAAAAGGGGGACGCCATGAAGAACTTGCCCTGGTACGGATACATCATCCTGGCCGGATTTATCGTCGCTCTGGCCTTTTTCGCCTACTTCAAGCCCAAAAATCAGGAGCTTGAGAATTTGAGGGAGAACCGGACCAAGGTGGAACGCGAAGTCCGGGATCTGCGTGAAAAAAAGAAAGAACTCGATCTCATCGAAATGGAAATCGCCGAATTGAACAAGAGCCTGGAAGAGCTCGAAGCCTTCATCCCCCGGAAAAAGGAAGTCGCGGACATTCTCCGAAGAATCGAACAATTGGCCACGGATGCCCGCTTGACCATGGTCCGCTACACGCCGCGGCCGGAAATCCCGAGGGAGTTTTACAACGAATGGCCGATCCCGATCGAAATCACGGGCAATTATCACAGCCTGGGAGTCTTTTTCGACCGGCTCAGCCGTTTCCCCAGGATTTTCACCGTCGAGAACTTTTCCATCAAGACCCTGTCGAAACAGGTCGGCGACGCCACCATCACGGCCAATTGGACCGCCAAAACCTACATTTTCCGCGATGACGAGCCGGTGCCGGCGAAACCCGCCGCCAAGACGACAAGGAAGTAGTGATGAGAAAAACAGCCTGGATCTTAGCCGCCGTCATGCTGGCCGGCCTGGCGGGCTTCTCCTTTCAGGAGACCGAAGCCGGCGAAGTCCGTGAGGAAACCCTTCCCGTCCTCAAGACCCGCGAAGACGGATTCGTCTATGTCCCGGGAAATCGCCGGGATCCCTTCCGCGATCTTCTGGCCGGCCGCGATATTCCCGACAAATCCGCCGGGACCGGCATCGGCCAGATATCCGTCGCCGAGGTGTCCTTGATCGGCATCGTCAAACACGGCAATCGCCTGACGGCCATCATCACGGTGCCCCACGGTTTCCCCTATTTCATCAAGGGCGGGGACAAGTTTGCCGACGGCCACGTCCTCTCCATCAACATCGACCGGGTTGTTTTCCGGCAGACCCGCGAACGCGGCATCCCTTTGCTGCGGCCGAAGGACATCGTCAAAGAAATCAATCCGGAGGAGCGTTAACATGAAACGGAAAATCCCTTTGTCCTGTCTGATTCTTTCGTGTTTCCTTGTCGCGCTCGCCGCATCCGGGACAACCGAAACATCCGAAGAGACGGCACGGGCCCGCGTCCAACCCGGCGTCCTGTCGGCCCGGCTTCTGATTGAATCCGCCGAGCCGATATCGATTGCCGGGGCCTATTATGCCCCCGAGTCACCCCGGACGCTGGTCATCGATGTCCCCGAAGTCCGGGCCGTCGATCTTCAACCGGTGCCGGCTTCGGAATCCGGATTCATCAAATCCGTCCGGGTCGAAGAAAACGGCGGGCCGGGCTTGCAGTTCCGGATCGATCTCAGCGAAAAGGTTCCCTATCGGATCATCACCGACGGAAAGACCAACGCCGTCGAGCTGAACAAGATTCTGAGAACCGGCGAGAGATACGTGGTCACTCCGGAAACACGGAATCTTCTTGAAGGAAAAAGCCCCGTCCCGGGCCGGCTGACCGGAATCCGCGTCGATAAATCCGGCGGAGAAACGACCGTCCACGCCGATCTGACGGGACAATGGGTCGCCCAGGTTTTCGCCCTCGAGGCTCCCCAGCGCCTTGTCGTCGATCTTTTCGACACCGAATACAAGGGCCGTCCGGCGGTTCACCGCATCTCGGACGACGGGGTCAGCCAGCTGCGCGTGAACCAATTCGCACTCAATGACCCGCACACGATCACCCGTCTGGTCTTCGACCTCGACGAGACGGTGGCCTACACCATGGATTCCCATCCGAGCGGCATGGCCATCGGTTTTAACCGGGCAAAGCCGGCCGACATTCCGATCGCCGCACCGACCCTTCCCGCAACGGCCTTCGAAATCCGCCCGGAACCGACCAAAACGATCGATACGTCGACGGCTCCGCCGGCCCCGGTTCCCGCCAGGACCCTTGAAGCCGATACCCCGCCTCCTGCAGAAGCCCGGACGGTCGTTCATCCGATCCAGGAAACGCAGTTTCAACCCCGGATCATCGCCGCCGAGGAAGAAAAATACTCGGGTGAAGTTCTCAGCCTCAAGTTCAAGGATGCGGATCTCCGCGACGTCGTTCTTTACCTCGCCGAATTCGCCGGATTGAATGTCGTCTTCGATCCCGACGTCCGCGGCACCGTGACGACGAGTCTCGAAGCCGTGCCCTGGGATCAGGCGCTCGACGTCGTTCTCCGGTTCAACAAGATGGGCAAAACCATCGAGGGCAATGTTCTGCGCATCGCCCCGATCAGCGTTCTCACCCGCGAGGATGAAGAGCAGAGACGGCTCAAGGAAAGCAAGGAACTGGCGGGTCCCCTCCATGTCAAGACCGTCACCCTTTCCTATTCCAAGGCCCGCGATGTGGCCGGACTTCTCCGATCAAGAATTTCCAACCGCGGAGAACTCGTCATCGACGAGCGAACCAACACCATCATCATCTCCGAGGTCCGGGACCGGATGGATCTCCTGACCACGCTCATCGACGTCCTGGATACGCCCACGCCCCAGGTCTCGATCGAAGCCCGGATCGTCGAGGCGACTTCGACATTCGTCCGCAACCTCGGCATTCAGTGGGGCTATCGGGGAATCGCCGACCCGTTTTACGGGAACCAGACGGCCATCCAGTTTCCGAACAAGGCCTTTGCGGACGGAGCCCTGATTCCCCAGGGCATCGTCACCAAGGGCATCGGCGGCCCTCTCGGCGGTTATGCCGTCAACCTGCCGGCCCCGGCCTTCAACACGGCCGTCGGCTTTTCGTTCGCCAACGTGCTCGACACCTTCCGGCTGGATATCGCCCTCTCCGCCCTGGAGACCTCGGGCAACGGCCGGATTATCTCCTCGCCCAAGGTCACCACGCAGAACAATCAGGCCGCGGAAATCGTCCAGGGCCGCCAGATTCCCGTCCAGACCGTGGCCAACTTCACGGTGACGACCCGTTATGTCAACGCCGCCCTGGAGCTCAAGGCGACACCGCAGATCACGGCCGAGGGAACGGTCATCATGTTCATCGAAATCCAGAACAACGCGGCCGATTTCGCCAACCTGGTCAACGGCATCCCTCCCATCACCACGCAGAGCGCCAAGACCACCGTCATGATCCCGGACGGCGGGACGACGGTCATCGGCGGGATTTACCGGACCGAGGATTCGGTCACCCGGGAACGCGTCCCGGTACTGCATTCCATTCCTCTCCTGGGCAACCTCTTCCGCAATTTCGCCCGGACCAAGCAGAACCGGGAACTGCTGATTTTCATCACGCCCAGGATCATCAAGTGAGGAGAGAAGGATGAAGACCATGAGAAAAAACAAACACCTCGCCATCGGGCTGGCCGCCGGCCTGCTGGTTCTGGCCTTCACGTCCTGCAATCCCCTGGAAAACGAATCCCGATCGAACACCTTCATCATCGTGGAAAACATCCTGGGGCAGGATCTGGGAGGGCAAGCCGCAAATTTCACGCAATCCGACGTCGTCAGGCAGGGCATCGTCTATGCCGACATCGCCCAGGCGACGCTGCGGGCCAGTCTTCTCGACCCGGCACCCCTTCTTCCCCCGTCCCAGTACAACGACATCACTCTGACCCGCTATGTCGTCTCCTACTCACGGACCGACGGCATGAATCGTCCCGGCGTGGACGTTCCCTATTCTTTCGAGGCCTCGCTGTCCCTCCTTCTCCGGGTTGGAGCCAGCACGACCTTTTCCTTCGTCATTGTCCGCGAAGCGGCCAAGGTCGAGCCGCCGCTGTCCAACCTCTGGAACCGGGGCTGGGAGGACGTTCTCCAGGTCACGGCCCGGATCGATTTCTACGGGCAGGACATCACCCGGCGCGAAGTCAAGGCGACGGGTTACCTGCCGATCTTTTTCGCCAATTATGCGGATAACGGGAGTGGCGGCGGTGGCGGAGATGAGGACTAAAGGTGGGGGGAATACAATGAAAATCATTAAACATATCGCCATTTCGGGGCTGGTCCTCGCCCTGGTTCTGGGAACGCTGCCGGCCTGCAAACGCAAGATTTCCGGACAGCCCGATCCCCTGGGCCCATCGTCCGTGGGCGTCGTTCTGAACATCACCTCGACTCTCAACGCCATTTTTGCGGGAAACCAGCGGCAGAGCACGACCATATCGGCCGTCCTGAAAAAATTCGACGGCACTCCCATCGCAGGCAAGACCGTCTATTTTCAGGTCGGAGACGAACTGGGGAACCGGCTTTCCGTCGGTTTTTTTGACAGCAATGTCGCCGTCGCCTCGAAAGTCACGGACGGTGGGGGCAATGTTTCCGTCACCTATTATGGCCCACTTTCACAGGAAATCGCAGATAATGTTTCCGTAAAAGAAGATATCTACATCTGGGCTTCGGTCTCGTGGGAAGGGGCTCAGTCCATTCTGGCCTCGACTCCCATTCAGATCGTCCGAGACTTCACACAACTCAACCTTATGGTATCGGCAAATCCGAATGTCATTTTCGCCGGTCGCAACCGGGAAATGAGCACAATCACGGCCGTCCTCCTGTCTCCCCATCATACCCCCATGGGAAGAAAAACCATCTACTTCGAGATCGTGGACGCCGAGGGGGCAAGACAAGACATCGGATTTTTTGAGAATAATAAAGCCGTGGCCGAGAAAGTGACCGGAAATGACGGGACCGTGAGAATTCATTATTACGGACCGTTGGCCGCAGAGCTTATGGGGGTCAATCAAACAATTAACATTTTGGCAACCGTCGCCTGGGAGGGCAAGGTTATTGCTCAAGAGACCACCACGATTCACATCATCGCCGATGCCACAAATTTGAGCATCTCGATCGGAGCCTATCCCCAAGTCCTCTACGCCACGAATACACGTCCTCAGTCCGAAATCAAAGTGACCGCAAGATACGAAGGGGCGCCTATCGCCAATCGGCGAGTCTACTTCACGATTCTTTCCGGGCCGGGATTCTTTGCGGGTAATAAACAAGTGGCCTATGTCCAAACCGGACCGGACGGTGTCGCCTCCATCGTTTACTATGGACCCACAAAAGACGAAATTGCCTTTGATCAGATGGTCACGATCCGAGGCCATCTCGAAACATCCTATCCCGATCCCTATGAAAGTGGACAGACTTACGCCGAAATCGATCTCCGGATTATCAGGGAACAATAAGATTTGAAACGAAAAAGCCCCCGGCTTCGGCCGGGGGCTTTTTTTTATGTCATCGCAATGTGGATCTTGACTCCGCGGAGAGAGGCTAGAATGTCCTCGGCGGCTTCATGGAGAGGCGTCTCGGTGGGAGCCTTCAGCACGATCTGGACGCGGTGCATGCCCCGGACCTTGGCCGCGGCGGCCATGGCGGGGCCGTAGATTTCCATGGTGTCACATCGCCCCTGAAGGCGAGCCGCGGCGGTCCGGGATTGCCCGGCCAGAGTCCTCAGGTTTTCGGCCTGAAGAGTGATTTCCATCAGGCGTGAAAACGGCGGATCGCCGAGTCTCCGCCGGATCGCAATCTCCGTTTCAAAAAAGCTTTCATAGGTTCCTTCGACCGCTTCCCGAACCGCCGGATGCCCGGGAAGGGATGTCTGGACAACGAACTCGGCCCCCTTCCCGTCAAGAACGAATCCCGCGGCCTTCCGGATAAACCGATAGGCCTTCCATGAGGCCCTGAAATCGGGAGCATAGAGAAGAGACTCGGGATGTAGAACGGCGACGAGGGAGGCCCGGGGAAGAGGCTCATTTCGGGTCAGGAGGGCGGTTCCAACCAGGATGGGTTTTTTTTCCGAGGCGAAGGCTTCGAGAATCCGTCCGGCGGCGGCCCGGCCGCGCACGGTCTCGGCATCGAACGCGGCAGTTCCCGCACCTGGAAAAGTCCTTTCCAGTTCCTCGACGACGGCCTGGAGTCCAGCCGCCTTGCCCTGGATGAGTTTGCCTCCGCAAACCGAACAGGTTCCATCGAAGGGATAATCCCGGCGGCAGGTCCGGCAGATGAGGCGGCCGTCCTTTTTCGAATAAAACAGCGGAATGTCGCACCGGCTGCAAAGCGGACGTTTTCCGCAGGACGCACAGACCAGAAAGGAGGCGTATCCCCTCTGGGTGGCACAGACGACGATGCGCTCCGATCGCTTCAGTCGTTCGGAAATTTTTTCGACAAGGCGGGAATCCAGAAGACGTCCGCGGGGACGGGTTTCGATGAGCGAAGCACGAAACGGTTTCGAATCTTCTTTGAGGGCAATCAGAGTCCCCTCTTCCCGGGCACTGTGATAGGTTTCCACCGACGGCGTCGACGAGCCGTAAACCGCAACGGCGCCGGCCGTCCGGCAACGAATCCGGACCCCGGCACGGGCCTCATAAGCCGGGCTTTCCGCCTGGACATAGGCCTCATCCTCCTCGTCGTCCATAACGGCCAGGCGCAGGTTTTCAAGCGGCGCGAAAAGTGCGGAGCGGGCCCCGATGACGGCCGATGCAGTACCCGACCGGATTCTCTTCCAATGATCTTCGCGCTGTCTTTCGGTCAGACGGCCGTGGAACACGGCTGTCCGGCCGGCCGGAAGGACGGGTTCGAGACTCTCCGCCATTCTCTCGATCCGGGCGACTTCCGGAACGAGGACAAGCAGCGTTCCGCCGCTTCTCAAAGCCGCGCCGGCCAGATCCCGATAGACCGATTCCCTGGACTCCCGGCTTCCAAAGAGACAGAAGGAGGCAAAGGCCCGCCGTCCCACCGCACGGATGACGGAAGATGCAGGATGGTCCGTGCGAACCTCGGAAAAGCCGAGTTCCATCTGAAGAGAGGAGCTTTCGACGGCCGGCCGCCGCCGGCGCACGGGCCGGGGCCGGTCGACCTCAAAGGCGACAAGGCCCCGTTTCTCCATTCGCGACAGAAGGTCGGCGATGTTTCGGAATTCGAGTTTCCGGCCCAGGTGTGCCGGCGCATGAGAACCGGAGGCCAGAAGAACGGCGGCTTGGTAAGGACGGCCCCGGAGTTTTCCATCTTCAAGAAGCCTGAGGCCTTCCGGCGTCAGAACGACACGGCGGTGGGGCCGGTCCGGCAAGGCGGCAAAAACCAGCTCGCCACGGGGCGAATGAAAATGCCGGCTCAGCAGGCGCGTGAACTCCAGGAACTCCCGGGACAGAGGCGGATCATCGTCCCGGATTTCCAGGATGTCCTTGAGTTCGGGAATTCCCGCGGGGATGTCCGTCGTCAACCCGACCAGACACCCCGTCAGAATTCGACGGCCGAAAGGCGCCCGAACCCGTTTTCCGGCCCCGGCCTGAGTTTCCAGGTGCTCCGGAATCCGGTACAGGAACGAACGGCGCAGCGGCAGGGGAAACACGACCTCCGCCGCCGGTTTCATTTTTTCCCCAGAAGAGCCATCACCTTTTGCATATCCTCCCAGACCATGCGCTTGAGTTCCCGGTTCCTCTCATTGCGAACAAGGTAGGCGGGATGGAAGGTCGGCATGACGGGAATGCCGCGGTATTCGCCGAACCGCCCCCGGAGGGCCGTCATGCCCAGGCGGCTGGGAATGAAAAAATCGGTCGGTGTTTTTCCGAGCGTGACGATGACCCGGGGGCGGATCACGTCGATCTGGCGGAGGAGATAAGGCGAGCAGGCTTCGATTTCCTCCCTGTGCGGAACACGGTTTTCAGGCGGCCGGCATTTGACCACGTTCGCGATATAGACGTCTTCGCGCCGGAAGCTCATGGCCACGATGATCTTCGTCAGCAACTGTCCGGCCCGGCCGACGAACGGACGTCCCTGAAGGTCTTCGTCTCGTCCCGGCCCCTCACCGATGAACATGAGTTCGGCCGACCAGTTGCCCTCTCCCGGAACGGCGTTCGTTCTCAGCCGGGAAAGCGGACAGAGACCGCAGCCGAGAACAGCCTGTTCGAGGGCCTTGATATCCTCCGGGGAAGGCGGCCGGCGCGGCTCGGGTTGAGAAGCCGTATTCCCAACCGATGACGGTTCGGGCGCTTGGACCGCCCGGCGGGTGGCGGACCGCATCGTCTTTTTTCGGCCGGGGTCGATCATGAACTGGGCTCCGATGTCATCAAAAAACCGGGCCCTTTCCTTGAGGGCCTCGGCCAGGCGATCCATTTTATTTTTCAAGGATGTCCTCGACGGCATCGAGAATGACACGGCTGATATCGCGTTTGCTCATGCGTCCGGTTTCCCGGATTTCTCCCGAAGGCCACATCATCCGGACGGAGTTTTCGTCCGCTCCGAAACCGATTCCCTCGGCGCCGACATCATTGGCGACAATGAGATCGAGGGCCTTGACTTTCATCTTGCGGACCGCTCGGGCCTCGATATCATCCGTCTCGGCCGCAAATCCAACCAGAACGGCTCGGCCTTTCCGTCGGCCCAATTCCTGAAGGATATCCGGGGTCGGTCGAACGGCCAGGCTGGACGAAAGCGATTTCTTGCCCGCCTTCTGAGACCGAATCTCCTCGAAAGCGAAATCGGCCGGAGCGGCCGCCATGATCACGACATCCGTCCGGGGAAAGGCTTCGTCGACGGCGTTTTTCATGTCTTCCGTGTTTTCGACCCTCAGGACCTCGGCGCCGGCGGGGGGAACAAGATGCGTCGGCCCCGAAACAAGAATAACGCAGGCACCCCGGTCTAACGCTTCTTCGGCCAGGGCATAGCCCATTTTTCCGGTCGAGGGATTGGAGACGAAGCGCACGGGATCCAGAAATTCCCGCGTCGGTCCGGCCGTGATCAGAACGGTTTTTCCCCTCAAGCTTTCCGTACGGCCCATGAGACGCAACCCTTCGCGGACGATTTTATCCGGTTCGGCCAGCCGGCCCCAACCCTCGGTCCCGCAGGCCAAACTCCCCTTCTCCGGCTCGATGAAAGCCACGCCGCGGGCGGCCAGGGTTTTGAGGTTGGCTTGGGTCGCCGGATGGAGATACATGGCCTCGTTCATGGCCGGGGCCACCAGGACGGGACAGCGGACGGCCAGGAAAAAGGTCGACAGGAAATCGTCGGCCAGTCCGGAGGCGAATTTGGCGATCACATTGGCCGTCGCCGGCGCGACGACGAGGAGGGAGATTTCGCGAGCCAGGGAAATATGTCCGATCGAACGGGTCACGCCGGGATCAAACGTCTCCACCACGGCATCCTGACCGCTGAGGGCGCTGAAAAGAAGAGGCGAGACGAGGCGGGTTGCGTTCGGCGTCATGACCACGCGCACGGCGCAGCCTTCCTTTTGCAAACCCCTCAGGACTTCGCAGGCCTTGTAGATGCCGATCGAGGATGACACGCCCAAGGCGACCGTTTTCATGATTTCCTCCCGCGGGGCGATGCGGTCCGGGATCCGCCCGTTTTCGCGGAAAACCCGCGAAGGATGCGGCGGGCCGCATCTTCCCGGACGGCGAGACGGCAGCGCGCCGCAAGGACGACGGATTCGAGTTCACGGGCCGCCCTTTCGATCTCGTCGTTGACGATCAGATAATCGAACTCGGCGAAAGCCGCGATTTCCTCGCCCGCTTTCCGGAGACGCCGGACCACGGCGGCCTCGTCGTCTTGCCCTCTCTGTCGCAGCCTGCGGGCCAGTTCGGCGCGCGAGGGGGGGAGAATAAAAACCAGAACGGCTTCGGGCACGGCTTGACGGATTTGGCGGGCGCCCTGAACATCGATATCGAGAAGAACATCGCTCTTTCCCGATCCGGCGGCCAGCTCTTTTAGGGACGTGCCGTAGAAATGGCCGTGTACTTCGGCCCACTCCGCAAACCGGCCGTCCCGACGCATCCGCTCGAACCGTTTCGGCGCGATGAAGTGATAATCGCGCCCGTCGATTTCCGACGGACGCGGAGACCGGGTTGTATGGGAAACGGAGAAGCGGAGGCCCGGGACACCCCCGAGAGCCCGGCTGATCAGGGTTGTCTTGCCGGCGCCCGACGGTCCGGTCACGACAAAAACCATGGCTCTCCCCTCCTAAACAAGGTTTTGGATTTGCTGGCGGATGCCTTCGATCCGGGCCTTCATATCGAGGCTGTCCTTGATGACGTCGATATCCTGGGCTTTGGCGTTCAAGGTGTTGGCCTCCCGGGATAATTCCTGGGTCAGGAAATCGAGTTTTTTTCCGGCCGGTTCGGAATTTCGATCCCCGAGAATCGTGCGGATCTCGCAGAGATGGCTCTTCAGGCGGGCCAGCTCTTCGGATGAATCCGCGCGTTGGACGAGAAACGCGGTTTCTTCGGCCAGACGTTCCGGCGTCGGGGCGGAATGATTGAGTTCCTGGAGTTTCAGCCGGATCTTTCTCTGCAAAACCACCGGCTGTTTCCGCACCCGGATTTCGATACGGCGGACCAAACGCTCAAGGACGAGGACATGACCCCGGATATCGGCAGCCAAGGCCCGTCCTTCCCGGGTCCGGCCCCGGACGACGTCATCCAGGGTTTTTCTGAATGCCCCCTCAATGAATGATTTCTCCCGGGTATCCAGGTCCTTGCGTGTCAATTCGAAGAGTTGGGGAATCCGCAGAACCTGATCCAAAGACAATGAGAGGGGGACTCCGATCTTTCTCGAGGCACGCTCAAAGGACGACAGGATTCGGGCCAGAAGCGCTTCGTGAATCCGGAATTCCCAGGCCTGAGGATCCCGGGAGTCGATGTCGACGGCGACGTCCATCCGGCCGCGGTGCAGGACCGCCTGGGCGACCTCCCGCAGACGATTTTCCAATTCTCCCAGCGGGGCGCCTTTGTATTGCCAGTCGAAAAATCTGTGATTCAGGGTTTTGATCACAATTTTCAGGCTCAAGGGTCCCCGCGTGAATTTCTTTTCCGCAAAACCCGTCATGCTTCGGATCACGAATGATCCTCCACGTCTCTCAGCAATTGAAGTTCATAGAGTTTTCGATAAAGGCCGTCTTGGGAACTGAGTTCCTCATGAGATCCGGTTTCGACGATTCGTCCGCTTTCGATGACCAGGATGCGGTCGGCACTGCGGACGGTGGACAGCCGATGAGCGATGATCAAGGTGGTGCGGCCTTGTCTCAAGTGGGCAAGCGCCTCCTGGATGAGATGTTCGGACTGGGCGTCCAGTGACGACGTCGCTTCGTCAAGAAGAAGGATGGGGGGATCCTTGAGAAGGGCCCGGGCGATGGACAATCGCTGGCGCTGTCCGGCCGAGAGAAGTCCGCCCTTTTCACCGACAACCGTGTCGTACTGCCGTGGCAGCTCGATGATGAACTCATGCGCCCGGGCGGCGTGGGCCGCGGCCAGGATGCGGTCTTCGGGAATGCCGTCCAGGCCGTAGGCGATATTGTTTTTGACGGTGTCGTTGAACAGAATGACATCCTGGCCGACCAGACCGATCCTGAGGCGGAGAGAAAACAGGGTCACATTCCGGATATCCATGCCGTCCACGAGAATTCTTCCCTGCGTGGGATCGTAAAGCCGGGAGAGAAGACTGATGATCGTCGTTTTTCCCGCTCCGCTCAGCCCGACGAGAGCCACGGTCTCGGCCGGTTTGATCTCAAAATTGAGGTCGGTCAGCACGGGGTGTCCGGTTTGATAAGCGAAAGACACGTTTTCGAACCGGACATGCCCCTGAATGCAGGTCAGCGGAACCGCACCCGGACGATCGCCGATCTCCGGAACGGCCTCCAAAACCTCGCGGATGCGGCCGTGGGAAGCCACGGCCTGCTGGATGATATTGTTGGCCTTGCTCAACCGTTTGATCGGCATGTACATCATGAACACGGCCATGACGAACGCACCGAAATCCCCGGGGCTGATGTGTCCTTCGGCCACCCGGCGCGATCCGACATAAAGAATGAAGGCGCCGACGGCGCCGCCGATGAATTCCATAAACGGCGAAGACAAACTCCCGACGAAAGCCATCCGGACGCTCATCCGGAAATGATCGGCCGTCGCCCGGATGAAGCGTTTGATTTCAAAGCCCTCCGTGGAAAAGGCTTTGACTACGCGGTGTCCGGTGAGGGTCTCATGGAGTTGACTGTAAATGGCGGACATGCGGATCTGGGTGGCCAGACCTTTTTTCTTGAGCTGCCGGCTGAAGACGGCCAGCGGAACGGCCGCCAGCGGTGCAACGACCAGAGACACCAGGGCCAGGCGAAAGTCCCGGATGAAAATGCCGACGAGAAGGGCGGTCAGGATGAACGCTTCCTCCATGAGATCCCCGACGGCTCCGGACAGGGCTTCCCGGACTTTTTCGACATCGTCGGTCATCCGTGACATCATGTCGCCGGTCGATCGGCTGTCGAAGTAGCCTGCCGACTGGTGGATTAGTGAGGTATAGGCGTCGTTCCTCATGGTTTGAACGACGCGAAGGCCGACGTTTTTCATGAAATACGCCGACAGAAACGTGAACAATCCCTTGCCGAAGATCACCACGAGAACGAGAAGCGGGAGAACCCGGATCAAATCGTCCTCCGTCACCCGGAGCAACGCGAAAACCGAATCGATCAGCCGCGGTTTCTCGGGCACGGCGGAAGCCGGCGTGCGCAGGAACATCCGATCCAGGACCGGCTGGACGAGATCGACGAAAAGATAGGTGAACAGGGCAACGAAGATCGAGGAACCGAAGGATAAAAAGAGAAACTTCTTCTGCTGGAAAGCCAGCTTCAGAAGCCGGAAGAGATCGCGCATGGGCCGACTCGGGATATGCCGTTCTTCGCCGTCAGAGCGATTTGCGGCGCTCGGCGATCATGACATACATCCGGTCCTTGAGGGCCAGTTTGGTTTTCTTGATCTCCTTCTCCGCAAGCCTCTCCGTTTCGGTCAGGAAGCCTTTCGCCTTGAACTGCTCCAGCTCCTTCTCGCATGCCTGATGGTCTTCAAAAGCCTTCCGGAAAGCATCGCTCTCATTCAGAAGGAGCTCCTTGATGTCATGTTCTTCCATTCGATAAGAACCTCCCGGGAAAGGATAGCACATCCGCCGATCAATGAACAGCCCGCGCACAGCCCCGGAGCCGAGGCTGTGCGTCCCCAAAATCCCGGAGCTGAGGTTGACTTGATAAAGGGAAAATGACTATAATTCCCGCTCGAACGATGGCGAGGTAGCTCAGTCGGTAGAGCGAGAGACTGAAAATCTCTGCGTCGGCGGTTCGATTCCGTCCCTCGCCATTTCCGAACTCCCCCCAAAGCCGAAACTCACATCTTTCGGTTCCGCGCCGTCAACTCAAAGCCCGGCGGAAAAATCCGTGTGTTCAGAACCGGTATCCGATAGAGACGTTCGGCACCCAGATCCTCATGGTGTACTCGCCGGGCGTGGCCGATGCATATTCGGGGTCCAGGAGCCATTTCAAGACATCAATCTTGCGGTCCTTGCCCTTTAAATATTCGAGGCCGAAATCCAATTGAATCTCACCGAGCCGGTAGCCGAAACCCAGGGTGATCACGTTGAAATCATAGCCCGGAATCAGGAAGTTCATGGTCGTATCCGGCGTCGGCGTCGGGTCGAAATAATATCCTCCGCGAACGGCAAAGTCCGGACTCCATTGATACTCCAGGCCGAAACGATACTGGGTGGTATTCTGCCAGGCCATCTTCATGACATCCTTTCCGCCGGCGGCCAGCAGGGACGCCCATAAGGGATCCTTGTATGTCGTGGCGATCTCATCGATCACCGACCACTTTGAAAACTGGACATCTCCGGTCAACAGCAGTTTTGGAACAGGACGAAAGGCGGCTCCGGCCGCAATCCACAGAGGAAAGGTAATATCCCGTTCGGCCTCCGATGTTGTAGAAAAACCGAGCAGTCCCAGGTGGGAGATCATGGCTTCTCCGGTGAATCTCACCTTCGAGGCCGTCCGCAGGGTCAGACCGAAGCTCAGTGTTTCGGCCGGCTTGAACAAAAAACCCAGCGTCGCGCCGTACCCCCAGCCGCTCATGCTTTCATCGTACTGCCCGAGGTCGAAAAGATAGGGGGGCACGGGGATCTCCGCCTGACCGGCGTGCATGGCCGCATTGAAGATCCCGGAGTTGATGTTGACGGCTGCTCCCACGGAGATTTTTTCACTGATCCGGTAGGAGACGAGAGGCGATATCGAGACGACTCCGATTTGACTCGACCATTCGTAGGTCCGTCCCAGGGTCAGGATGGAAAAATCTCCGCCGTTCCATTTCGAACCCAGGCCGGACGGCGTGTAGACTCCAAGACCGACGACAAGACCGTCGCTTACGGGATGATAATAAGCCGCCAGACCGCCCAGATAGTGGGCGCTGCGGGACTTGGCATCGACGAGCGTCACATCTCCAATGAGAGTCGGCAAAACATACTGATAGGTGGCTTTCGGGTAAAGATCGACGCCATAGAACCCGAACACCCGGGATTCAAAGAACGCGGCGCCGGCGGGATTCCAGAACACGGCGCTGAAGTCGTCGGCCAACCCGACAAAGGCTCCGCCCATGGTCAGGGCCCGCGAGCCGAGGCTGTTGAGATTGAGGCCGTTCCCAGCGGCCGGAAGGCAGAGAGCCGCCGAAAGACAGGCCGCCAGCAAGTATTTCTTGATTGGATTCATGACTATTCTCCTCTCCGATCACTTTCTCCGGAGACTTTCTTATTATCCCCTTCTTTGCGGGAAAACACAAAACCGCCGGCCGCATCCCGGTCGATTTCGATCGTGTCCCCTTCCCGATAATCTCCGGCCAGGATCTTCGAGGCCAGGGGATTCTGAATCTCGCGCTGAATCGCCCGTTTGAGCGGCCGGGCGCCATAAACAGGATCGTAGCCCTTTTCGAGAATCAGGGCGGCGGCCTCCACACTGACGGAAATCCCGATTTTTCGTTCCGCCAGTCGTTTTCTCAGTTCTTCGAGCTGCAGGTCGACGATCTGCAACAAAACGTCGCGAGTGAGCGGCCGAAAGATGATGACCTCGTCGATCCGGTTCAGAAATTCGGGCTTGAAATGCTCTTCGAGAATATTCCGGACCTCTTTTTCCATGGCCTCGTAGTCGCCGCTCAATTCCTTGATGACGGGGCTGCCGAGATTCGAAGTCATGATGATCAGCGTGTTCTTGAAATCCACCGTCCGGCCCTTGCCGTCCGTGAGCCGCCCGTCGTCCAGAATCTGAAGGAGAACGTTAAACACGTCGGCATGGGCTTTTTCGATCTCATCGAGAAGAACAAGTGAATAGGGGCGCCGCTTGACGGCCTCGGTCAGCTGACCGCCTTCCTCGTGGCCCACGTATCCCGGGGGCGCGCCGATCAGCCGGGACACGGTGTGCTTCTCCATATATTCCGACATATCGAGACGGACCATGGCTTTGGGATCGTTGAAGAGGAATTCGGCCAGGGCCCGGGCCAGTTCGGTTTTCCCGACGCCGGTCGGCCCGAGAAAGATGAAAGACCCCGTCGGGCGCGAGGCATCCTGGATTCCGGCCCGCGACCTCCGCACGGTGTCGGAAACCGCCCGAAGAGCCTGGTCCTGACCGATCACACGGCGGGACAGAACCTCCTCCATTCGGATCAGCCTTTCCACATCCCCCTCCAGCATTTTGGCCACCGGAATGCCCGTCCACTTGGAGACGACCTGGGCGATGTCCTCCTCGTCGACTTCCTCCTTGATCATCTGTCCGGTTTTCTGAAGAGCCGCGAGCTCTTCGGATCGGGCCTCGATTTCCCGGGCCGTTTCGGTCAACCGCCCATAGCGGATTTCCGCCACCTTTTCAAGCTCCCCGCGCCTTTCGGCGTTCTGCTCTTCGATCTTGAGAGCATCGCGCCGTTCCTTGAGCTTCTGAATGGCCTCGATGATATCCTTTTCCCGGCTCCATCTTGTCTTCAGGGCACCGCTTTTTTCCTTGAGATCGGCCAATTCGGCTTCCAGCTTTTCCAGCCTGTCCCTGGAGCTGCGGTCCTTTTCTTTCTTGAGGGCCTGTTTTTCGATCTCGAGCTGCATGATCCGTCTTTCGAGTTCGTCGATTTCCTCGGGCAGGCTGTCGATCTGGACGCGGATGCGCGCGGCGGCTTCGTCGACCAAATCGATGGCCTTATCGGGCAGGTATCGGCTGGTGATATAACGATCGGACAGGGCGGCCGCAGCGACAAGGGCGGAGTCCTTGATCTTGACGCCGTGGTGGACCTCATATTTTTCCTTGAGCCCCCGAAGGATGGAGACCGTTTCCTCAACCTGGGGCTGGCCGACATAGACCTGCTGGAATCGGCGCTCCAGAGCCGCATCCTTCTCGATGTATTTTTTGTATTCGTTGAGCGTGGTGGCGCCGACACACCGGATCTCCCCCCGGGCCAGGGCGGGTTTCAGCATGTTCGAGGCGTCCACGGCTCCTTCCGCGGCGCCGGCTCCGATGATGGTGTGGAGCTCGTCGATGAAGAGAACGACGGCTCCCGCGGCTTCCCGGATCTCCTTGAGAACGGCCTTCAGCCTGTCTTCGAATTCCCCCCGGTATTTGGTTCCGGCCACAAGAGACCCGATGTCGAGAGCCAGGAGTTTCTTGTCCTTGAGCGAGTGGGGAACGTCTCCGTTGGCGATGCGCTGGGCCAGGCCCTCGACGATGGCTGTCTTGCCCACCCCGGCCTCGCCGATTAAAACCGGGTTATTTTTCGTTCTTCGCGACAGGACCTGAATGACCCTCCGGATTTCCTCCTCCCGACCGATGACGGGATCGAGTTTGCCCTGCCGGGCCAGGGCGGTCAGATCGCGGGCGTATTTCTCCAGAACCTGGTATTTGCCCTCGGGTTGCGGATCGGAAACGCGCTGGGTGCCCCGAACCGATGCCAGGGCTTTCATGAACGCCTCTTCCGAGACCCCGCTTTCCAGAAGCAACCGGCCGGCATCGGATCCCTTGTCCTTGAGCAGGGCGAGAAAGATGTGCTCCGTCGAGATGTAATCGTCCTTGAGCGCATCGGCTTCTTTGCGGGACGCATCCAGGACGCGTCGCAGGGAAAGCGAAAACTGGATGTCCCCTCCCGCCGCTTTGGGCATGTTCAGGAGAGCCTTGTCCAGACGTTCCGATATCCGGGCGGGATCGACGCCGGTCCCGGCCAGCACGGCCTTGACGATGTTCTCTTCCTGCCGCAAAAAACTCCAGAGCAGGTGTTCCGGACGGACTTCGGGATGGCCGAGTTCCTCGGCCCGTTTTCGGGCCATTTCCAGGGCTTCCTGAGACATGACGGTGAGTTTATCCCAGATCATGACCTTCTCCTCGATATCGGAATCTATTCCTGTCGCTTCTTTTTTTATTAAATCCGGCCGCAGGGTTCCTGTCAAGGCGTGACGGGTCGATTCATTTGATATTGGCACTTGACAATTCGAAAAAAATTGATATTTTCTCCATTGGAGACCACAATGGAAGAAATGGAAATTTCCAGTTGGCTCACGCTCGATGCCATCAGGAAAGCCGCGAAAACCATCGAGACGGTCGGCAACCTTCAGGGCGGCCATTCGATGTCGGTTTTCTGCATCATCGAGGACGATTTTCTCGAACTCTGTTACAGCGACTCCACGGCGAACACCCTCCGGCGCTATGAAGACCGGGACGAGTTCACCGATGCCCTCGAAGAACGCAAGGAAGAGGTCGGCGACGCTCCTTACGAAGAGGACCCGGATCTCCAGGATGATTTCGACGACGATGACAAGGAACCCGAAGAGGACCTTGACGTCGAAGAAACCGACGACGACTTTTAACCTGAACTAAATGTTCTTTTTGATATCGTTGAGGATGTTCAAAGCCTCGATCGGGGTCAGGGATTCGAGATCCCAGGCCTGAAGCTTTCGTTTCAATTCACGGAACCGGGCGGCGTCCCGATCTTCCTGAAACAGCAGCATCTGGTTTTGATTCGGCCGCGGCTCGGACCGATAGGCGATCCGGGGCTTTCCCGCCGCGTCCAGTTCCTTCTTTTCGAGGTTGAAGAGAATTTCCCGGGCCCGGGCGATGACTTCGACCGGAATCCCCGCCAGCCGGGCGACATGGATCCCATAACTTTGATCGGACGGCCCCGAAACGATTTTTCTGAGAAAGACGACTTCGTCCTTCCATTCCCGAACGGAAACATGGCGGTTCCGGATTCTTTTCAGAGTCAGCGCGAGTTCGGTCAATTCGTGATAATGCGTGGCGAACAGGGTTTTGGCCCTTAAGTTCTCGTTCTCGTGAATGTATTCGGCCACGGCCCAGGCGATGCTCAGACCGTCGAAGGTGCTTGTGCCCCGGCCCACTTCGTCAAGGAGGATCAGGCTTCGCGACGTGGCGCCGCGCAGAATGGCCGCCGTTTCGATCATTTCCACCATGAACGTGGACTGTCCGGAACTCAGAAAATCCATGGCCCCGATCCGAGTGAAAATTCGGTCGACCCATCCGATTTCGGCTTTGCGGGCTGGAACGAACGATCCCATTTGGGCCAGGATGCAGATCAGGGCCGTCTGCCGCAGATAGGTCGATTTTCCCCCCATATTCGGCCCGGTGATGATCAGGATCTGTTCCTGGGCGGTGCTGAGGTGGGTGTCGTTGGGAATGAAGGCTTCTTCCTGAAAGGCCTCGATGACGGGATGCCGTCCGTCCTCGATGACGATGGCATCGCCGTCGTTGACCTCGGGCCGGTTGAAATTGCGGCGGGCCGCCGTCTCCGCCAGAGCCTGCAGAACATCCAGGGCGGCCAAGTCACGGGCGATTCTCTGAAGCCTGGGAACTTCCCCGGCCACACGCCGCCTCACATCGAGAAAAAGACGATGCTCGAGTTCCCGGATGCGCTCTTCGGCGTGGAGAACCTTGTCTTCGTAGGATTTCAGTTCCGGCGTCAGGAAGCGTTCGGCGTTCACCAGGGTTTGCCGGCGGACATAGTCGGAAGGCACAAGATGCAGATTGGACTGGGTGACCTCGATGAAATAACCGAAGACCTTGTTGTATCGGACTTTGAGAGACGAAATTCCGGTTCTCTCCCTTTCCCGTTTTTCCATTTCAGCGATGAAGGTCTTCCCGGACCGGCTGACCGTTCGGAGATCATCGAGTTCGGCATGATGCCCTTCGCGGATGATTCCGCCTTCCGTGAGGAGAACGGACGGCTCATCCAGGACGGCCTGATCGATGCAAGCGGCCACATCTCCGGCATCGTCCCATCGGGACAGAATGTCCCGAAAAAGTCCGGCGGAAAACGCTTCGAGTTTTAGGCGGATACCGGGCATCGGCACAAGCGATTTTTTCAGGGCGACCAAGTCCCTGGGATGGGCGACGTCCAGCGAGATTTTTCCCGCCAGACGTTCCATGTCGAGAACGCCCTTTAAAAGCTTGCGGATTTCCTGCCGATCGATGGTCAAACGCAGGGCTTCCCCGACGGCATCCAATCGGGCGTTGATGTCCCGGACATCGCGGAGAGGCTCAAGAAGCCATGATCGGAGAAGCCGCGCTCCGGCCGGCGTGACCGTCTCGTCGATCAGATGAAACAGCGATCCCCCGGGCCGGCCGTCCCGCAGATTGCGGACGAGTTCCAGGTTGCGCACGCTCACGGCGTCCAGAACGAGGCGGGTTTCCGGACGGTGGAAAACAAGCTCGCGGATCAGGGCCGCAGAATCTTTTCTCACTTTTTTGACATAGTGAAGAAGCGCGCCCGCAGCGGACAGCGCCTGCGGCCGGTCGGCGACGCCGAAAGGCGCCAAAGACACCGTTTGGAAATGCTCGCGGAGAAGCCGGCCGGCGACGGCCGGATCGAAGGCCCATTCTTCAATCGGGCTGACGGATACGGAATCGAGACCGCTCAAAACAAGAGCCCGGCGCACGGCCGTGTCCCCGCCCTCGGGACAGACGATTTCGCGGGGCTCGAGACGAAACAGCCCGTCGGCCAGAGTTTTGGTTTCGGCGGCGCTTCCGTCGGAAACCTCCAGGCGGCCTGAAGAGATGTCCACGGCGGCCATGCCCCAGGACTCTTCCCCGACAACGACGGAGGCGATGTAGATATTTTTTTTATCTTCCTCCGATTCGATCTCGACGGCGGTCCCCGGAGTCAAAACCTTGACCACCTCGCGGCGAACCACACCCTTCGCCGATCGGGGATCCTCGACCTGCTCGCAGACCGCGACCTTATAACCGCGCTGGAGAAGTTTGCGGAGATAGCCCTGGGCGGAATGATACGGAACCCCGCACATCGGAACCTTTTGCCGGGACGTCAGGGCGATATCCAGGACGGGCGCCGCGGTTTGGGCGTCCTCGTAAAACATCTCGTAGAAATCCCCCAGACGGAAAAACAGCAGAGCATCGCCGTGGGCCCGCTTGATGCGGAAATACTGCTCCATCATCGGAGTCAGGGCTTGATCTTTGGCCATGGCCGGTGTCCCAATATATCGCAGAGGAGGCTTCGGTTTCAAGGCGAGGGCCCGCCTCCGGACATTTTATCGTTTGACACCTCCGGAACGGCTGTTGTATATCAACAGGGATGAATATCGCCAACACCCTGACCCTGTTCCGCATTCTGGCCATCCCCGTTCTGGTCGTCATCCTGCTTTCGGATTTCCGGGGGCGGGAAATCATCGGCACTGCCGTATTTGTTCTGGCCGCCCTGACCGATTTTTTCGACGGATATCTGGCCCGGTTGAAAAACCAGACGACCGTCATCGGACAGCTTCTCGATCCGACGGCGGACAAGCTGCTGATCGCATCCTCGCTCATCTGTCTCGTCGATCGGGGCGTCCTGCCGGCCTGGATAGCCATTGTCATCATCGGCCGGGAGATCGCCGTGACCGGATTCCGATCGATCGCATCATCCCTCGGCGTCTCCATCCCCGCGGAATGGCCGGGAAAGGTCAAAATGCAGCTGGAAACATGGTCGATCGCACTTCTCATTCTGGGACCGAAAATCCTGGGCGGGCTCTATATCGTGGCTGAGATCGGCATCTGGCTGGCCATGACGGCCGCCATTCTCTCGGCCGTCCATTACGGCATCCGCTTCGGCCGGATTGTCTTATCCCGGGACGTCCCGCAATAAGTCAGTCGGAAAAAAGGGATCGGGCTTTTTCGAGGCCGTCCCAATCCTCGACGGCATAAATATCCGGGGAGGCCGGCCAGGCCCGACCGATTCTTTTCCAAAGGCCCGAGAGCACTTTCCCGATCCCGGGCTCGATGCAGAATTCGACATCAAAACTCCTCAGGGTTTCCATGCCGCCGATCCAGAGAACCGGACGGCTGACCTGCCGGCGGAGGGCTTCACGGGCCTCGTCTCCCGTTCGGACAACGGAGGCATCCACATTGGCGATCACGGGGAACTGGAGGTCGGAAAACCCGGTCGCGTCCAAATCCTCTGACAGCCTGTCCTCGGCGGGTTTCATGAGACTTGTATGAAAAGGCGCCGAGACGGGAAGCGGAATTCCCCGGCAGGGGGCAAGAAGACGCAAGGCCTCGGCCACGGCCTCCTTGTGGCCGGAGATGACGGTTTGCTCCCGGCTGTTCCAATTGGCGATCTCCACAACTCCCGAGCTCACTCCGGAAAGCGTCTCTCTGAGTTTGTCCGGATCGGCGCCCAGAACGGCCGCCATGGCGCCTGTTCCCGCGAGAACGGCTTCCTGCATGTAACAACCCCGTTTATGGACCAGGCGGACGGCATCCTCGAAGCGAAGCGCCCCGGCGGCGGTGAGGGCGGAATATTCGCCGAGACTGTGTCCTGCGGCCACGGCCGGAACCCGGTCCAGAAGAGTATAGGCAATGACGCTGACCACCAGAAGGGCCGGCTGGGTGTTGCGCGTCAACCGCAGGTCTTCTTCAGGGCCTTCAAAACAGAGCCGGGACAGCGGGAATTCCAAGGCGTCATCGGCCTTCCGGAACAACTCGCGGGCGATCTCCGAACGCTCGAAGAAGGCTTGTCCCATGCCGACAGCCTGGGAGCCCTGTCCCGGAAACAGACAGGCGAATTTTTTCATGGCGCTTTCTCCTGGAATTCGTTGTCAAGACAATCCGGCAGAATACGGATTTCCGCCTGGCTGCGGATATGGGCGATCCACTCCTCGATCATCACGGCCTTCTTGGTCGTCTTGATTTCAGCCTCGATGTCATCCAGCACCTGAAGAAACGGCTCGGGATCGCGGCCGGCCTCCCTCATGGCCGGGAGATAGACATTCTGATAGTGGGCTTCAATTTCCCTCAGGGACACCGTGACGCCTTGTTCGAAACGGGCGGCCAAGACTCTGCGGAAAAGAAGTGTCTCTCCCAGATAGGCCGCAAGGTCATCCCTGTCGAAGTCAAACTCCCGGAGTGACGCGACGAACTCTTCCGAACCGAGGCGGGAGATAATCCCACTCACGGCAGCCGCCAATTCACTTTCATCCGGAACCGCGGGTTCCCGGACAAGATCCAGGACGACTTTCTGGTCGATCAGTTTTTCAAGAATCAGACGCCGGCGAACGCCCGGACGGTCCCGAATCTCCTCGTCAAAGATGCCGAATGTCTCGGCAACACGGACATCCACCAAGGTGATGGATCGGTTGTTGACGACGGCCGCAAGGCAATCCAAAACTTGCGGCGCGGCGGAAAGCCCGCCGGCCAAGAGGATGAGGGCGACCAGTTTTTTCATGAACTTTCAATCCTCAAAATGAGGAGGATAGAAATGATAGCCGTCTTTTCCAGAATAGTCCAGACCGCTGCGCAGCCGGAATGGTGAGATCGGCACGCCCGTATGGGAAAAAGCGCCATAAAAAAAGAAGAAAAACTTGGCGCTTTTTCCGCACAGTCTCGGCTAGAAGACGTTGCCGATGGTGATGAAGGCAATCGGCCTCCCCCTCCTCTCCGATTCGTCCAGGTTCCAACCCAGATCGAAACGGATCGGACCAAGAGGCGTCCGGTATCGAAGACCCACCCCGACGGCGCTTTTGAAACCCAGAAGATCGAAATCCGATCTTTTGGAAAAGACATTGCCGATATCAAGGAAAACCGCCCCGCCCAGGTCCGGCAGGGAGGCCAGCATGGGAAACTTCAATTCGAAATTGAGGAGAAAAACGGCTTTGCCTCCGACCGGCATCCCGGATTCCGGATCCTTGGGACCGAGACCGTCGAAGGTCTCGCCGCGAAACGAGTTGCTGCCGCCGCCGAAAAATCTTTCCGGAATGGGCATTCGCCCGCGGCCCAGTCCGAGACGCGTCGTAAAACTGAAATTGAGCTGTGTCCAGACCGGCCGGTATATCTGAAATTTCAGGAAAGTCTTGATGTAGTCGGATTCGGCTCTGAAAAGCGGATAGGCCCACTCGCCCACAACGCTGAAAAACGTGCCCTTTTCGGGGTTGAAGGAATCGTCCCGGCGGTCCCAAATCATGGTTGAGGAAAGAAGCGTCGTCGAATAGGGAAAAAGCCTGCGATCGACCTCGGATTCTTCGATTTCCAGGAAAGTGAGGCGCGTCCGGGACCAGCTCAAGGTGGTCATAAACAGGCGGCCCTGCCCCAAAGGTTTGATGGTGTTCAGGGAGGCTCCGCGACGGTCGAAGCCGAAGCTGCGGCGGTCTTCGGTCTCCAGCCAGGCATTCATATAGGTCCGCATGGCCATCCGAAAAAAGTAGGGTTGATCCCAGGAGACGACGGCCCGCTTTTCGATCAAACTGAACTGCGTGACAAGACTGACCTGGGCGGCCATGCCGAAGACATTGCTGCGGATGTATTCCGCCGTTCCCCTCGGCCGGACGGCGTTTTCCCAAATGGCGAGCGACCGGGGTTCCCCCCGGGTTTCCAATCCGATGCCCAGGCCCGCATAGCTGCGTTCCGCCTCGCGCACCGTGATGACCAGGTTGACCACGCCCGCCGAAACAGGGATTTCATCGATCCGGACATCGGCAAAAATCCCCAGGCTTTCCAGACGCCGTCTCGATTCCTGAATCCGGCCGGCGGAGGCCGGCTCGTCTTCCAGGACACGAAGTTCCCTCCGGATGACGCCCGGTTTCGTGATTCGGTTTCCCGTGATGATCACGGCGCCGATTTTGACGTCCCGTCCTTCGTTGACGGTCAACACCAGATTGGCGACGTTGTCGTCCAAGGGCAAGGTTTCCGCCGCAACCCGGGTGTCGCGGATCCCCCGGTCCAGATAAAAGGCCTCGATTTTTTCGATATCCCTCTGGATGTTGGGAGGGAAATACGGACCGCCCTCGACACTCACCATTTCGGCCTTCAGGAGGTCCGGGGACACGGCATGCACTCCCCGGAAATCGATGCGGCCCACCGTCTTGCGATGTCCTTCCTCGATCGCAATGTTGGCCCGGATCCGCCCTCGAGTTTCCTGGAAATGGATTTCGATGCGCGGTTCGGGAAAACCCTGGGATTGCAGAAAAATCTCAATGTCTCTCGGCAATTCGAAGAGACGCCGTCCGTCGATCGCCTGAAAAAAAAGGATCCGGTCGCCGAGTTCAAGTTCCTGTTTGAGCCTTGCGGGAGGGAAAGCCGTCAGGCCGGTAAACTCCACGTCCTCGATGCGATACTTTTTCCCCGGCTCGACCTGATAAAGAACGCGGATCTCGTTGTCCTGCCTGTCCAGGGTTCCGGTCAGGGTCGCGAAAACATATCCCCTCTCGCGGAGATAATCCAGGATACGGGCTTCACCTTCGGCCAATCCCCAATCCTCGAATATTCTCTCCTCCCAAATGGGAGCCAGAAGGGACGTCGGGACATCGGCGCCCTTGATCTGAATGGAGATTCTTTCCCAGGGATCGATTCTCAACTCCAGGAATACGGTTCCGTCCGATGGATCGAATTCTTTGCGCACGACTTCCACCGAAACTCTTCGATAACCTTTGGCATCATAGAAGGCTTCGAGACGGCGGATGTCCTCTTCCAGGCGCTTCGGGATGAATTCCCGTCCGGGGCGGGTGGCCATTTTCCCGATCAAATCTTCGGCGGCGACGCCTTCAGGAAAAAGAAACGCCACATCCGCCACCTCGTATCTCCGCCAGGATAGAATTCGGAAAACGACATCCACGGCGGGATCTCCGGGGGAATGCGCGACGTCAACCTCGATGTCCGGATCAAAGAATCCGTCCCGGATGAGCACGGCTTCGATTTCAGCAAGGGCCCGGGCGAGTTTTTCCTCTTCGAAATAGGCCCCCTGGCGGAGCGCGGTCACTTCGCGGCGAAGCACGCGGTCCCGGATTTCCTTGTCGGCGACATAGCGAATGGACCGGGTCAACCGCTTGCGGTTCAAACGGAAGATGACCGCGGACCCGTCCTCTCCCCCCCGTTCGACCCGGATATCGGAAAACATTCCGGTGCGGAAAATCTGGCGGACCGTGACATGGATATCCTTCAGCGAGAACGGATCCCCTTCCTTCAGCGGAACCAGAGACGTTGTTTGGGGATCGGCCGGCGCACCGTCGACGTGCACTTCGACACGACTGATTATTTCCGCCCTTTCCGCGGCCGGGAGCGCCGCCGCAGCCGCAAGACAGAAAACGACGGACGCCGCCGCCGGACCGAAGCGAAAACGCCGGCCGCCTTCAGAACCTTTTCCGAACCTTGACATCAAAACTGATCCGGCCCCATTCGTTTCGAATTCCGACAATCGAGAAATCGTTGCCGATTTCCCATTCCATCCTCACGATTTCCTCCCGCTGGGTGTTCAGGTTTGTCGAATACAAAATGAACAGGCTGCGGGAAACCTGCTTTCCCACCGTGAGCCGTGCGGTCATCTCCGCCGAAGTCCCCATGATGAAAGGGTCGATGCGGAATCTGTCCAGGCTGAACAGGCTTTCGGCCCGCTTCTTGGCTTCCTCGGTCAGCTGGAAGGACAGAAGAGAGGTCGTTCCCAACTGGGAGCTGACGTCATACTGATAGGTTCTCTTGAACGCCTCGCCCATGGCCAGAAGAGCCAGAACATCCTCGGGCGGAAGCGGAGGCGAGGAGGTGAACTCCGGCCTCAAATTGGACACCAGTCCCGAGACGGCCATGGTGACACGGTAATCCTTGACATAGGATTCGGCGCGGAATTCCAGGAACGGCTCAATGGCGGCGGGATTGAAAAAATTGAGCCGGCCCTGGAGGAGCTTGAACTTCCTGTCCTGAAAAAAGATTTCACCGCCGAGGGTTTCGATTTCACCGAGGACCAGGGGATCGAGAATATTTCCGGAAACCGTCAGATCAAATCGTCCATGGACCCGGCCCAGGGCGTTTTCCATCCAGGCATTGCCGTCGGAGCGGAAGCGCAGATTCAGGTTGAGGTCGTCAAAGAAACCGGCTTCCCTCTTGACCGAGGGATACGGAGCCGAAGAAAAGGCGATCCTTTCCAAAGCCTCTCTCCGCCAGGAGAGCTTCTTCACCGTGAACCCTCCCTCAAGGACGAATCTCCGGTCATCCTTGAGAAGCCGGACCGTTCCGTCCGCCAGGGCCCGGGTTCTTTCCAGGGGAGACAAGAGCATGTCGCCGCCGTCGGCCGTCAGGTCGATTCTTTCGATTCCGCCGGAACCGATGGCGATGTTGCCCGAAGCCCGCACTTCCCCTCCCCCGAGATAACCCTGAAACGACCGGACCGAAATGTTCCCTTTCTGCACGAAGACCAATCCCGTGTAATCCGTCACCGCATGGGCGAATCCCGGAAAAGGGATCAAGGCGCCTTTGAAATCCACAACGCCGTCCACAACCGGTGCGGCGCGCAACCCGTGGACTTCAAAAATATGGTTCAGGCGCCCCTTGGCCCCGGGCCAGGGAAGAAGAAGATCGAGGTTTTCATAATGGCCCCGGATATCGGCTTGAATCGTCGATTCGTCCAGGGGAATCCGTATCGTGGATCGAATCGCGTTTGAACCCGGCAGAAATCCTCCGTCAATTTCGATGAGCAGCCCATTTTCGATGATGTCCAGGATCACCGATCCTTCCGCCTGAGCGGGCTGGAGGGGTTCGACGTGAAGATCGGAAATATCGAATCGCCCGGTCAGGCCTTCCCGCCCGAATCGGCCGACTCCCTGCAAACGGATTTGTCCCCTCCCGTGAAGGTCTGAGGAAAACCCCGAAAGATCGACGCTTTCCGCTCGGAGATCCACATCATAGGACAGGTCGTCCAGACCGACCGCGGCATGGCCGCGGACGGGACCCTCATGAAGCGTCAGGTTGATGGAAGGGAAAGCCAGGCGTCCGTCTTTCCATTGAAGACCCGAAGACACATCCCGAATCTCCTGTCCCAGAACAGACAAACTTCGGGAGGAAAAAACGCCCGACACCTGTTCCTCATCGCCCTGTTGCATATAGAAAAACCTCCCGGCCGCACGCCCTTCGACCGGGGCATCGATGGCCAGCGACGGCAGGATGACCTCGGCCCGGCCTTCGTCCAAACGGATATCGGTCTCCAGGCGATCACCGCGAACCGTCAGGGCCAGGAGGCCCTTCATATCCGGATCATCCATCCGGAATGACCCGTCAAGATGATCGCCGGCGATGACGACCCGGCCCGAAACCGAAGCGGCATTGAAGAGATCGAACCCGGCGGGAGACAGGTCAAACGTCATTTGGATCCGCGGATTCTTGTAATCTCCAAGGATTTCGACGTCCGCCGTTCCCCGGCCTCGAATCTCCGGGATCGGAAAACTCTGATCAAGCAGGAGAGAGACAAATTGCCGGGTTTGAGCCACATCCGCCACCTCACCGCGGATCTCGATGTCCAGGGTTTCATCAATGCGGACTCGGGCCTCGGCTTCAACACGGGCAAAGCTTGAAATCAGATCGCGGGAATCGGCTTCCAGGTTGTTGGTGTCGAAATCATAGCGGAACCGCACCCGGCCCATGAAAGGATAGCCGTTTCCGTCGGGACCGGTCGAGGTATCACGAAACTCCGCGGAAACATCGAGAACGCGGTTTTGCAGCAGGAATGTCCCCCAAGCCGGAGAACGGACCGGCCAAGGCACTCGGGCGTAATTCATGATCGTGTTGAGGGGAACACTGCGGGCCGATCCGCGCACCCCTTCGTCTGAAAATTCCAGGGAAACGAATCCCGGAGGATCGCCGGTCTTCCGGGTGCGGAGCTCGACTTTCGCTCCGTCCGTCGAGTCCCAATCCACACGCCCGTCGACATCTCCCATGGCGACATCATTCAGAACAAGATTGTTGCTGCGGACGGCTGTTGTGAAACGGACTCGCCCTTCGGCCCGTTCGATCCGGCCTTCTCCCCGAGCCCGCCCTTCCCACTCAAACGGCATGTCGAGGAGTTCGGCCAGGAGGATGGTATCGGCGTTGAAGAACGTACTCAATTCAATCCGGGGGTCACCCGGGTTCGTGACGCGGCCGTCGGCCTTGAATATGAATCCATTGGTTTCCGCGAGAATCCGATGGACGAGAATTTCCTGTCCCTTTCCCGAAACGGCGAGAAGAATGCGTCCTTCCAGGGTTTCCACCGCGGAGGACGGATGAAAGGTGTTCGTCGAAGCATCGACTTTCAAGGAGAAGGCGTCCTCTTTTTGGGTGAACAGCAGCTGGATGTTCCGCGATTGGAGATAGCCGCTTTCGGACCAGATGAAGGCCTCGCCGTTCCGAATGAGACCTTTTTCAATATCGAAGGGCAGCGGCAGGAGAGACAGGGAACGTCCCGGCCCGTCGGATGGCCGGGCGGGCCATGTCAACCGCAAAACGGGATTATCAACAACAATGCGCAGCGGTTTGTCGCGCCGGAAGAGGGACAGGGAAGACATGCTGACCACGATTTTCCGGATGGAATAAAAAGGCGCCGTGGACAGGGATCGGACGTCCTCGACGATGATCGACGGGGGCAGAACCGTCATGCGCAGCGTATCATAGTGAAAGACGGTCTGAAGCTGCACACGCACCCGGTTGAGAAAGATGCCTTTCCCAACCAGAAGCGCGCCGTAGAGGAAGAGCGCAACGGCGGCGATGACGATCCAGCGTTTACGTTTTTTCCAGAATGTCATGTCTTGCGACCGGACCGCAGGTTATCCGGAAAACGCGTCCGAGTCGTTTCGCGGATCAAAGCCCCTGTTTCCCGGATTTTTCCCAATCCTTGAGGAATGCGTCCAAACCGATATCGGTCAGCGGATGGCGTACCAGCTTCCCCATGACCGCGTAAGGCAGGGTGACGATATCCGCGCCGATCAGCGCGGCATCCACAACCTGGCGCGGCTGGCGGATGCTGGCCACGATGACTTCGGTCTCGAAGGCATAATGTCCGAACATCTCGACGATCTGTTCGACAAGAAACATGCCCTGCTCGGAAATGTCGTCCAGGCGGCCGATGAACGGGCTGACATAGCGGGAGCCGGCCTTGGCCGCAAGAAGAGCCTGTGCCGGGGAAAAGACCAGCGTCATGTTGACGGCCAACCCCTCCTCCGAGAGTTTACGCGCGGCCTTGAGGCCTTCGATTCCCACGGGGATCTTGATGACGACATTAGGAGCCAGCGCGGCCAGTTTGCGTCCTTCCGCGACCATGGACTCCGCTTCCGTCGAGACACATTCCAGGCTGACGGGACCGGGAACGATCCGGCAGATCTCGGCGGCGATTTCCTGGAAGGGCCGGTCTTCCCTGGCCATAAGCGACGGATTCGTCGTGACTCCGTCCAGGATGCCCCAAGACGCGATCTCCCGAATCTCTTTGAGACTGGCCGTGTCAAGAAAAAACTTCATGAATCCTCCAAATTACCGGGTATTCGCGATGACATCATTCGATAATGTCCCGATGCCTTCGATGCGGATGTCCACCCTGTCGCCGGGAACCATGGGGCCGACGCCGGCGGGAGTTCCGGTGGCCACGACGTCGCCGGGATGGAGGGTCATGATCCGCGAAATGAACGACACCAGAAAAGCCGGCGAAAAAATGAGTTGGCGGCCGTGTCCCGACTGTTTCAGCCGGCCGTTCAGAAAAGTTTTGATTTCGGCTTCAGCCGGGTCGAAATCCGTCCGGATACAGGGACCGAGAGCGGCGAACGTGTCGAAGGACTTGCCCCGGGTGAATTGACCGTCCTTTTTCTGAAGATCCCGGGCCGTGACATCATTGAAACAGGAAAAGCCTAAAACAGCGGACATGGCTTCCTCTTCTCTCAAATGGGACGCCGTTTTACCCATGACCATTGCCAATTCCCCTTCATAATCGACGCGTTGCGACATCTCCGGATAGACAATCGAATCGAAAGGGCCGATCAGAGCGGACGGCGGCTTGAGAAAGAGCAGGGGTTCTTCGGGAATCGGCCGCGACATTTCCGCGGCGTGATCCCGGTAATTGGCCCCGACACAGACGATTTTTGTCGGATGGACCGGAGGGAGCAGTTTGACCTCTCCAATGGGAATCGGATCGGCGTCAAGGGTGAAGTCGGAAAAAATCGATCCCTTGACGGGAAACAGGTGCTCTTCCCGCAAAACGCCCATGCGGATTTCCGTATCTCGGCGAAACCGATAGATCTTCATCGCGGCCCATCCTTGTCGCTTTCCACGGCGAGTTCCGTTCGGGGACTCGTGTTGCCGGCGTTGTCGACGGCCGCTACGGCATACACATAGGCCCGGCCCGGCTTGACCTCTTCGTCCATGAAAACGGCTTGGGGGATCGGATCGGAGGTCAGAAGCCGGAAATCGGTTTCTTTTGCCGCCCTTCTCCAGACCCGGTATCCCTTGAGGTCTTTTTCCCGATTGGGACGCCAACTGATGGAGATGAATCCCCGTCCCGAAACCGAAGTCAGACCCTCCGGCGCCGCCGGAGGGAAAACATCCTCAGGGATCAACTCAAGAATTTCGGAATCGTCGCTTTCGAGAAAGCGCTGGGGAACTTGAGGAACGGGCAGGACGGCCCGCACGATATACCGGACGGGACGCCCGAAAACGGGAGGCCCGTCGCCGTATTGAAGGGCGGACGCCGGTTTATCCGTCAAACGTCGCCAAACACCGGCCTCGTCCATTTTATAGACATTGTAGCCCGAAACATTGACCGGTTTTTTGCCGCCGATCGTGGATTCGGAAACCTGCCACGTGATTTCGACCCGATCCTCGAAAACCTTCGCGGCCGGTTTTCGCGGCGGCAAAGGCAGATCGCGGGCTTCGAAAGGGAGGGGTTTGGAAAATGCGGAAGGTCGTCGTCTTTGGTCACGGGCCCGCAACGCATAGGCTTTGGCGGGGGCCCCGATTTCTCCCTCGCCGAGAGGGCGGACATAACGATACACAGGGACTTCTTGACCGGGGCTTTCCGGCCGCTTCAGATTTTCCATGTCCTCTGCGGAAAGACGTTTTTCCAACCGGCCCCGCTTGGACATCTCACGCGGGGACGGCGGATCCGACGCCGTTTCCTCCCCCGCAGGCGGCTCCCAAACCCAGATTTCCATCTCCTCGACGGGACCGAGCGGATTTCCGTCAACATAACTTTGCGGATTCGTCCATTCGATCATCAATTGCGCCCCCTGTTGATAAATCCGGATGTTCTCCGGGGCTTGAGGCACCCGGGAAACGGGCGGAAGAAGCGGCCCCTTTTTTCCACAGGCGCCCAAGACAAGGGCAAGGCCGAGAAGGATGGGCAGGGCGGGACGACGCGTCATGATCATCAGAGAATGAAGCGTTTCAGATCCTGATCGGTGAGGATGTCTTTCAGTTGATCGCGGACGTAATCCCGCGTGATGGGGATGTCCCGCTCTCCGATTTCCGGAGCGGCGAAGGAGATCTCCTCCATGACTTTCTCGAGAATGGTGTGGAGACGCCGGGCGCCGATGTTTTCCGTATCCGCATTGACCGCAACGGCCGTGTCGGCGATCTCCTCGATCGATTCCGGGGAAAAACGGACGCGGACGCCTTCCGTGGCCATCAGGGCTTCGTACTGCTTGATGAGGGCGTTTTCGGGTTCCGTCAGAATGCGCAGAAAATCACCCTTCTCCAAAGACCGCAATTCCACGCGGATCGGGAATCGGCCTTGAAGTTCGGGGATGAGATCGGACGGCTTCGAAACATGGAAGGCCCCGGCGCCGATAAACAGAATATGATCGGTGCGAACCAGGCCGTATCGGGTGTTGACCGTCGTTCCTTCAATGATCGGCAGAAGATCCCTCTGGACGCCTTCCCGGCTCACCTCGGGGCCGTGGCCGCTTTCCCGTCCGGCGATCTTGTCCACCTCGTCGAGAAAAATGATCCCGGAATGCTCCACCCTTTCGACGGCCAGACGGGCGACCTGGTCCATGTCAACGAGCCGGCGTTCCTCATCCTCAAGAATGATTTCGCGCGCCTCCTGGATGCGAACCTTGCGTTTTTTGGTCTTGCCCCCGAAGATGCCGGGAAGCATATCCTGGATCTGGACGCCGATTTCCTCGACGCCCGATCCCGAAAACACCTCGAAGGACGGCGAGGCTTTCTCCCGGACATCGACTTCGACAAACCGTTGATCCAGAAGTCCGGCCCGGAGCTGCTGTCTCAGTTTCTCCCGTGTTTCCTGATATCCCTTGAGATCCTCGTCCTGGGCAACAGCGTCCCGCCTCCGAGGAGGCGGCAGCAGAAGATCGAGGATTTTTTCTTCCGCAAGACCTTCGGCCTTGGCTCGGACTTCCTCGATCTTTTCCATCTTGACCATGTCCACGGCCATGCGGACAAGATCGCGGATCATGGATTCGACATCCCTCCCGACGTAGCCCACCTCGGTGAATTTGCTGGCCTCGATCTTGAGAAAGGGCGAAGCCGTGAGCTTGGCCAGCCTTCGGGATATCTCGGTTTTCCCGACTCCGGTCGGGCCGATCATGAGGATATTCTTCGGCGCAATTTCATCGGCCATCTCCGGAGGGAGGCGGCGCCTTCGGTATCGGTTCCGAAGGGCGACGGCCACGGCCTTCTTGGCCGCATTCTGGCCGATGATGTATTTGTCCAGTTCGGCGACGATTTCGCGGGGTGTGAGTTCGATCCCCCGCGGATCGTTCGTGCCGCTCTCAGTGGTTTCCTGCAAGACAAAGGCCATCAGAGTTCCTCGACGGTGATGTCTTGATTGGTATACACACAGATCTCCGCACTGATCCGAAGCGCCTCCAGAGCGATATCGCGGGCCCCAAGTTCGGTATGCCGGATCAGAGCCCGGGCGGCGGCCAGAGCGTAGGGCCCTCCCGACCCGATGGCCACAATGCCGTCGTCGGGCTCGACGACATCCCCCGTCCCCGATATCAGAAAGGCGCTTTCCCGGTCGGCCACAATGAGCAGGGCGTCGAGTTGACGGAGGGATTTGTCCAAACGCCAATCCTTGGCCAACTCGATGGCCGCCCGGGAGAGGTTCCCCCGATGCTCTTCGAGTTTTTTTTCGAAGCGGGCAAAGAGGGCAAAGGCGTCCGACGTGGCCCCGGCGAATCCGGCCAGGACATCGCCCTTGTGCAGACGGCGGACCTTGCGGGCTGTTTTCTTGAGGATCGTTTGCCCCAGAGAAACCTGTCCGTCCCCGGCCAGAGCCGTACGGCCTTTATGCCGGACGCAAATCACGGTGGTGGATCGAATCATTGTGATTATTATGATAGCCGACAGCCCTCCGCAAGTAAAGGGCGCCGGCCCTTTCTCATCGGAAGGAATATGATAGAATGATGATATCGGATCGAAGGAGTTTCCATATGTCCTCAATGACGCTGGTCGTGATGGCCGCCGGCATCGGCAGCCGTTACGGCGGACTCAAACAGGTCGATCCCGTCGGACCGTCGGGGGAAATCGTCATCGATTATTCCGTCTTCGACGCATTGAAAGCGGGTTTCGACAAGGTCGTCTTCATCATCCGCAAGGACATCGAGGCGGTCTTCAGGGAAAAAATCGGGAGAAACGTCGAAAAACGCGTCGACACGGCTTATGTGTTCCAGTCGCTGGATCAGCTGCCGCCCGGCTTTGAAATCCCGGCCGGCCGGGTCAAACCCTGGGGCACCGCCCAGGCTATTCTTGCCGCCCGGGATGAAGTTCCGGGCCCCTTCGCCGCCGTGAACGCCGACGATTTTTACGGACGAACGGCCTTTTCGACTCTGGCCGCCTACATGAAAACACCGAAGCCGGCCGGACCGAAGGCCGAATACGCCATGATCGGCTACATCCTGGACAACACCCTTTCCGATCACGGCCATGTCGCCCGGGGGATCTGCGAAGCCGACCCGGACGGTTGTCTCATGTCCATCGCCGAGCGTCTCCGGGTCCAACGTTTTCCGGAAGGTCCCCGATACGCGGAATCGGGCGAGGATTGGATCGCTCTGGATCCGGATTGCCTGGTTTCGATGAACATGTGGGGATTCACGCCCGACCTCTTTCGGGAACTGGAAATCCGTTTTCCTCTTTTTCTTGAATCCCGGGGCGCAGCCTCCCTCAAGGCGGAATTCCTGATCCCGGAAGTCGTGGGGGATCTCGTCCGGGAAGGCCAAGCCCGGGTCAAAATCCTGCCCACCCGGGAGAAATGGTTCGGCGTGACCTATCCTGAAGACATGCCGTTCGTTCGCCGGGCCGTCCGCCGTCTCGTCGACGAGGGGCTCTACCCGGAAAAGCTTTGGGCCCAAACCTGAATCCGTCCCGGCCGCTGTTTTCGGCAACCAAACAGGGTGTTTTTGCGTAGATTATTGTGACAATTGACAACAGGAGCCGCCGGATATAGGCTCTGGAGATATCGAGGGATTAACCATCATGATATGCCGGTTTTGCAGTTTTGAAAACGCCGAAAATGCGCGTTTTTGCGGCCATTGCGGCCGGGAGCTTCCGGAAACGGGAAAATCCCGTCTTTCCATAACACGCACCCTCCAGACACCGACAAAAGGCCTGACCCGGGGGGCAACCCTGGCGGGGCGTTACGAAATCATTGAACCCATCGGCCGGGGCGGAATGGGATCGGTCTACAAGGTTTTCGACACCCGGATCCAGGACACGATCGCCCTCAAGCTCCTGAAACCCGAAATCGCTCAGGATGAAGAAACCGTGACCCGGTTCCGCGACGAACTCAAACTGGCCCGGACGATCTCCCATCGCTATGTCGGCCGGATGTTCGACATCGGCGAGGAGGGTTTCTCCATCTACATCACCATGGAATTCGTTGCGGGCGAGGATCTCAAGAGCTTCATCCGGCGTTCCGGTCATCTGACGGAGTCCAAGGCCGTCGACCTGGCCCGCCGGATCGCCGAAGGGATGGCCGAAGCCCACCGCCTGGGCGTGATCCACCGCGACTTGAAACCTCAAAACATCATGATCGACCGGGAAGGCAATCCCCGCATTATGGACTTCGGCATCGCCCGTTCCGTTCACACCAAGAGCCGGACCGGAACGGGCGTCATCATCGGGACGCCGGAATACATGTCCCCTGAACAGGCGGACGGCAAGGACGCCGACGCCCGCTCGGACATTTATTCCCTGGGCATCATCCTCTATGAAATGGCGACCGGACATGTCCCCTTCGATGGAGAAACCCCTCTCAGCATCGCGATCAAACACAAAAGCGAGCCGCCTCAGAATCCCCGGGAACTGAACTCCCAGGTTTCCGAGTCCTTGAGCCGTATCATCATGAAATGCCTTGAGAAGGACAGGACCCGCAGGTATGCAAACGCCGAAGATCTTCTAGAAGATCTTGAAGCCGCGGCTCAGGGGGTCGCCCCCCGATTCCGACCCCTATCCGGGAAAACCGCAACGACACGGGAGTATACGATCCGGCTCACGCCAAGAAAACTCCTGATCCCGGTCCTGGCTGCCGGCGCCGTGATTGTGATTCTCGCCGCCGTCCTTTTTTTCCGCCCCAAAGCCATGCTTGTCGAGAAGCCGGGCCCGGGCATCCGGGAGCCGCGGCCGCCCGCCTCCGACCGATTTTCGCCACGACAACCCGGCGGATCAAAAAAAGCCGAGGACCACAGCCCAACCGTTGTCCGCGCAGGCCGAGCTTTCCAGGCCCTGGCTCCCTTTCTCAGTGATGCCACAAAATTGAGCGGGAAAGACCGTGGGGATTTCGAGAAGAATATCGGAGAAATCCGAAAAAATCTTCCCGACGATCCGGATATTCTCTCTCTCTGGAAGGATATCGAATCCCAACTGCTGGAGGGCATCAAAAAACACGATGCGGGCGATCTTGCGGGTTTCCGGAGAAACGCCACGCGGGGTGAATCCCAGATGCAAAAGCTCCTGACGCTTGTCAGCGACAGGGAGGGCGCGGATCGGAGCCGCATCCAGATGAAAGAGGCCAGAGAAAAGGCCCGGCCTCTTATGGAAAGACGGGGATTGAATCTTCTTTTCTGGATCGCTTCCGAAAAGGAGAAAGACGCGGCCGAGGCTTATCAAAAAGGCGATTTTTCCGGAGCGCGGACTTTATACGGCATCCTCGCCCGGGTTTACAGCCTCAGTCTCGAGGGAGGGGATGAGGAGGCCTGTCTTGGGGCTTTGCGAAAGATGGTCGCAGATTCGCGGACCGCAGCCCGCGACGCCGGAGCTCCGGAGAAAGACGCCTGGCTGTTCAACCGAGCCGAAGAGGAAGAACACAGAGCCCTGGCCATGGCCCGCGACAATTTCTACGCCGAGGCCGCGGAATTCAACATCCTGGCGGCGTTTCTCTACGAAAAAGCCCGCGATGTGGCCCTGGAAAGCGCTCAGACCTCGGAGTCATGAATACCGGCGGGCTGGTCGACAGGGAGTTTTGGGAAAATCGGCACCGTGCCGAAAGCCGGGGAGAAATTTATCCCCGACCCTTTTGGAATCTCCTGGACCATGATCTCGACCGGATTTTCCGTCGGCACCTCAGCGGCTGGAAGGGGCGAAGCCTGTTCGAAGCCGGATGCGGCGCTTCGGTCTGGCTTCCCTACTTCGCCGGGGAATTCGGCCTCCGTGTCAGCGGCATGGACTATTCACGGACGGGGCTGGAGATCAGCCGGCGGATTCTCGAGAAAAACAAAGTTCGCGGACGTCTGATTGAGGGTGATTTTCTGACCGAATCCCCATCCTTGTCGGGTTCTTTCGACTGCGTTTTTTCTCTCGGCGTCGTCGAGCATTTCGAAAACCCGCTGCCGGTTTTGAAAACGCTCTGCGGTTTTCTCAAACCGGAGGGATTGATCATCACCTGGATCCCGAACCTCTCCGGCCTGATTCTCCGCCTCAGCCACGTTTTGAATAAAGAGATGAAGGATTTCTATGGGGATCTCGATGCGGGAACACTCCGGAGATTCCACGAAAGACTCGGCTGCGAGATTCTTGAAGCCCGTCCCATCCAGTTTCTCGATCTCATGCTTGTCAATCTGAACAGGATTCCGGCGATTCCACGGAAAATCCTGGCCCTCGTTTTCCGGGCAACCGGATTGGTCGGGATATTTCTGAGCGAATCCCTGGGACTGGACATCCGGTCCAAGGCCTTATGCGCCGGATTTGTCGTCGTCGCCCGAAAACCGGGGGAATCTACTCATCCTTGACGGCCACAACAGTAAAGATGGAGCCGAGCCGTCTCAAGCCGGGCAGCCGGGATGCTGCGTTCTGCCAAGCCTGTAGAAACCGGAAAGCGTTTCCGCCGGACAGCCAGACGGAGGGGAGAAACGAAGATCCCATGAATCCGGACATCTCCGCCTCCCGGATTCTGAATCCCGCCGCGCGCAGGCGCCGGGCGATCGAAAAAACCGTGAAGGTCAACTCCTGACCGTAGTCGACGGGCTCGCCGGTCTCGGGGTCATGAAACCGCGTGTGTGTCGAGGGCCGGACCGATCCCCGGATCCGCACCGACCGCAGCCAGGCCAGGGGATTCAGGTTGTTGGGATCGGAAATGATGAGTTTCCCCCCGGGTCGCAGTTTTTCGTAAGCCAGACGGAGAAATTTCTCCTCCGGATAGATGTGGGAGACGGCCTCCATGGCCCAAATCAGCGAGAACGGTTCGGATTTCTCAAGAAATCTGAGGATATTGGCATTGCGAAACCGCACCCTGAGAGGAAAACGGCAAACCGAAGCAAAGTACGGAATCCGGGAAAGGGCGAGAGCGGTCCTTTCCGGAACAAGTTCAATGCCCGTGACATTGTGGCCGAACAGGGAAAAAAACAGACTCTCTGTTCCGTACCCGCTGCCGGCATCCAGAATCTCCAGGGGCGGCTCGGACCGGATCAGTTCATGGATCACGGGATCCAATCTTCGGCCGTAGCCGAAAACGCCGGTCGGGATCGGCCGGCCTTCGGCGTCCAACAGGTTCCCGTAATAGGACTTGAGGGATACGACATCGAGCCCGCGATCTTTTCGAAAAGACACCTCGCCCTGAAGAAGAGAACAAAATTCTTCAACAATCCTTTCATGGGACAGGCCGCACCGAGTCCCGAATTGTTCCTTCAGAACGGCCGCCGGAGAAGACCGCATGTCAGACGGTCCTCCGCCGCGGGATCAGAAGATCATTGAGGATTTTCAGGATGTCTCTCTCCGCTTCAATCCTGTTGAATGTATTGGGCGGACAGGAGGCGCATTTTCCGCGGAACAGCACCTTGTCCCTCATTTCGAGATTCTCCTTTCCGTAGTAGAGAGATGATGCGGAAGCCTCGAGACAATTCCCGAGGGACGGACTGTCCTTGCAGTAGAACAGGGAGCCGTCCGATCCCAGAATCAAACCAGCCATCCGGTAATGACAGGAAAGAGCTCTGGGCCGGCCGTGTTCAATCATATCGGCAAGATGCCGGTAACGCAAGGCATGCTGGAGAAAGCGTTTCTTCGATCGTCCCAGAGTTCTGAGGAAACGGACCAGGGCCTCGCGGTCCGGGACGTCGACCAGGACATTGTCCGCCAGATTCGTATTGTGAAAGCGGTTTCGAACCTCGCCGAGAGTGAAATTGACGGGGATGTTTTCCCTTTCGCCCCACTCGAGAATCTCCGGCAGCCGGGAGATGTTCAGACGCGAAATGACGCAATTTGCGGAAAGATGAAAGCCTGCGGTTATTCTGAGACGCTTGAGTTCCGCAAAGGTCTTCATGACTCGATGGAACGTGCCGGGCCGGCCGGCGATGTCATCGCAAAGACGACCCATGGCGTGAAAAGATACGGACACGGAAAAGGACACGTTTGCCGGCCGCAACAACGAGTTCATCCGCTTCACGTTTTGGATGGTCCGCTCGTGGGGAAGGCCGTTGGTGTTCAACGTCAGGATTTCCAGCCGGGGGAAACTTCTCAGGCAAAGATCGACAATTTCCGGGAGATCCGCCCTCAAGTTGGGTTCCCCGCCGTTGATATTGACGAATTCCAGACGGTGGAAAAGAGGGTCGGAAAAGATCCTTTTCATGTCGTCCAGGGAAAGGTCCTCTCCGGTATCCTGTTGAAACGCCTCAGTCCAGATTCCGCAAATCCGGCATCTTAAATTGCATTTTTTCGTGACATACAAACACATGGCCCGGGGGGAAGGCGAGGCTTCTCCCATCAAGCGGACGGCGGCGCTCCGAAGACAGCGGAGGGCAAACTGCGGAAGGCGGGACAACGTCCCGGTCATTCCCGAACCTTCGACGTCACGGTCCGAAATTTGGATCCGGGATCGATGGGGAGGTTCTCCCGGAGGAGAATGTGAACCCTCAAATTCCCTTCCGTCAATGTGCGGAGATTGTCCAGAATCAGCCGTTCGGATTCGGGATCGAAGGCGGCGCCCGGCTCGATTTCCAGGACGAGACAATCCCGGCTTTCCTGAGTCAGCTTCCAACGGTTGATTCCGGGAACCGGGTCAATGGCATGGTAGACGGGATGGGGCGAGAGTTTCCGCCCGTTTTCAAGGGTGATGAAATCGTCGATCCGGCCTTCGATCATTTCAATCAGAGGAAAACGGCGCCCGCAGACCGGGCGGCGGGAGGCAAGCGTGACCATGTCGTTTTGACGATATCGGATGAACGGCATGGCAAAAGAATGAAGGTTGGTGACGACGACTTCGCCGCTTTCTCCCGGGGCGACGGGTCTTCCGTTTTTCAGGACTTCCACAACGAGCATATCCGCGCTGATGTGGTAACCCCGGCAAACACGGCATTCCCAGGCAATGCAACCGGCTTCGTCCGAACCATAAATGTCGATGATTGTGCCGCCCAAACGCTCCTCCAGAAAGTTTCTTGAGAGGGAGTCCAGGACCGCGGAACTATGGAAGATCAGCTTCGGCCGAACCCCGGCATGGCCGTTTCGCCCCATGTGATCGGCCAGCACCTTTAAGGTCATGACATAGCCCAGAAGGACCTGGGGCTGCCAAATGCGGAGAGCCTCGATCCAGCAGGACGGCGGGGACCAAGTCGAGATCTCGCATCTTCTCCAGAGACCCAGGAATTCATACCAGGACCGGCCGGACTTCACATTCCTGGATCCCATGAACGCCGCCGCCTTGTGCCAGGGCTTCATTCCGGAGTTAAGAAAAACACGAATCCAGGCCAGGTTTTTCAACATCGAGTCGCGCCGGTCGAAAAAGGACCGGAGAGGCACTCCCGTCGCTCCACTGGTCGAAAACTGCTCGCAACGCCTTCTGTCCATGGACGCCGAGGTGACATCTTCGACGGCTCGATCCCGCAGATCCTCTTTCGAAACCAGGGGAAACCGTCCGAGATCCTCCATCGTCTTGAACTCATAAGGATCCGCGCCGGCCGCCTGAAACCGCGATCGGTAAAAAGGCACGGTTTCGAAAGCGTGAATCAGCAGCCGTCTCGTCTTGGCCACACGGATTCTATTGAGGGCTTCAGGGCTTTTCCATTGATTCCTCATCAGGGAAGCCAGAAGAAACCCTGCGGCCGGAGAGCCTGCCATGGGCTATCTCCTCTCTGGAAAATCGCTGCGAAGCATTCCCGACCGGGCTAATGATACAAAGCTTTGGCAACGGATCTCAGCCCGAGGATTTTCATGATCCTGTAGAAAAAATTGGGCACATGATAGTCAAGCGGAAACCTAAAAAACCTGTGTCGCCATCTCCAGCGGGCCAGGAATCGCAGTCCCTTGGCGAAGACGGGCAACCTTAGAGCACTCAATTCTTTACGAAAAGCCAGGATGCGATAATAACCGACGTATCGGGCCCTGCGGTCCGCGGAGGGGACGGACGGCATGCGATGGCCCCAGCCGACCGCCCAGTCTTCCGATCTTTGCGGAGGGCGGAACCCTCCGGCCACCGCCTCTTCGTAGAGAGCCGTTCCCGGCCAAGGGCAATAGAGGCTCGGCCCATTGACGACAACATCCCCGCCCCCGGCTTCGAGCTCATCCATCAGATCAAAGGTGGCACGCATGTCCTTCCAGGTTTCTCCGGGAATTCCGGCCATGAAATTCAGCAGGGCCCGGATTCCATGTCTGAGGCAAAGGTCCACCGAACTCCGGATGTCTTCGACACGAATGTCCTTTTTCATAAGATCGAGAACACGCTGCGATCCGGACTCGGCACCGATCCTCAATTCCACGCAACCCGTCTCTTTGAGTTCCCTCATGAATCCGTCGCCCCAGCGAGAGATATCGCTCGCCCTTAGGGACGAGCTCCACGGCAAACGGATCCCGTGAAGTATTTCCAGGGCCCTGTTTTTGTCTGTAAAAAGGTTGTCGTCCTCAAAAACCACGGCGGTAATTCCATAGCGGGTCTTCCATTGTTCAAGATCGGCAATCACTTTTTGGGCGGAATGGGCTCGAAATGTTCTCTTGTGCACAAACTGATTGTAACAATAGGCACACCGCCAGGGACATCCGCGGCTTGTCAGATACGGCACCAGACGTTCTCCGGGGAGCCGGGAGCCGAAGTCGCTCAGAAAAAACTTCCTGCTGTAGAAATACCTCTCGGCCGGAAGGAGATGCCAGGCGGGACTGTAGGAATCCAGCTCCCGGATGAAAGGGCCGGGAGAATTCATGATGATCCGCCCCTTCTCTCTCAAGGCGATTCCGGGAATCCGTTCAAATCGTTCATTTCCGTGCGATCCGCCCGTAAAAGACTTCGCCAGGGCGACAACAGTCTCCTCGCCTTCCCCGAGAACGGCGATATCCACGCAGGATGAGGCCAGTGTCTGTTCAGGAAGCATTGTGGGGTGGATGCCCCCCCAGACAACAGGGATGTCGATTTTTTTCTTGATTTCCTCGGAGATACGAAGAGAGGGAATCAGGGAGGGGCCCGTAATCGTCGAAATGCCGACGAACAGGGGCCTTTCTGCGGAGATGTGGCCAAGAATTCGATTCAGCGATTCCGGGTTTCCTTTTTCGTGAATCAGGCGGACTGAAAAACCCGCATTTTCCAGAGCGGAGGCGAGATAGAGGATCCCAAATGGAGGGGCCGTCATGTAAGGATCGTCGCCGGCCTCCAACTTCAGAAGGAAAACGTCCGACATGGCCCTTAAGATTCCGGGAAAGCGCCGGGCGAAGATTTCGCCCGACTTTCGCTTCTCAAGAAAGATGTCAACATGCGGCTATCCCAGTCGAAATGAACCGCAAACCCGTCGTTCTCAAGCCGCTTCACGGTGTCGGCAAGCTCCTGGTTGTAGACCGGAAATTGGGCAAGGCTCCGCGGGCGGCGGCGATAGCCCCCGGGGGCCGTGCTGCAGGTCAAGGTCAGGATCACGCCTCCCCCGAAGAGATTGAGCAGCCGGCGGTTGAAATCGAAGGATTCCCGGGTCTGCAGCCAATTGATTCCGTCGAAGAGGATACGGTCCAGGGCGATGTTCAAGATGTAGTCCTCGTCGGAAACTTTGTAACTCCGGATGAGCTCCGATTCCTGGAAACGGCCCTTGATCCGAGGCGTGCCGATGATGGAAAAACCGCGGCTGTGCTTTTTCTTCAGATAATCGTCCAGCCAGTAAAGGAGGACTTCCTCTTTGCGCCAGTCATAAAGCCCCTTGAGAAAAGCCCCGGCCAAATGTTCGATACCCGCTTCGCGAGCCGAATCGAATGAATCCAACCGGTAGGCCTGGACGGCCTTCGGGCCCCGGGGGTCGTGGAGTTTGGCATACTGATCCGGATTGAACGTCTCCAGCCATAGGAGAAAACAATCCAGTCCGACCGTCTTGAGTTGGGCTAAGCATGCAACATCGACGGGGGGAATGTTGCATGTGAGCATTCCCCCTCCGCGTTCTCGAATCCGTGCGGCCGCAGTTTCAAAATAGTGAATGACGCCGTCGATGTTAAAGCGCTGCCGGTCCGTTGTGAAATCATCCGCTTTGACGTAAAGGGCGGGATCCTGGCTGCTGACGAGTTCGATGCTCCGGTAACCCATATCCAGAAGGGCGGCGACTTCTCCGGCGAACTCTTCGAGAGAGAGGCGGTCTCCCGACACGGAAAAATTACAGTAGAGGCATTTGTTTTCACAGATGCTGGCAAAGTACAGCGGCGGGAGGAGAAGAATCTCCCGGTCACGGGGCCGCTTCAATCCGGCCGCATAGTCGAGGACCATGCGCCGATTCAGCGGGTCTCTCGTGCCGTTGACGAGTTCCACGATTTCCCCGAGGGCGAGTTCGGATCCGGAGCCGGCTTTTTCCAGCAAGGTTCGAAATCCGGCCTTGCCGATCACCGGCGTAACGCCGATCGTTTCGGCCTGTTCCAGAGCTTCCTTGTGGTGTTTGGAGAATGACATCTCATTTTCCTTTTATTTTGCGCAATACCCGGGCTATCACAAGCCTGTCTTCATCGGCAATCCCCAACCCGATGATCACAAGAGGATAAAGTCCGATCAAGACACAGGCGGAAACAACAACATGCCAAGCATTATTTCCGATAACGAGCCGGGTTGTCAACAAATGGACGAGTGCCGCGGAAAAAATTCCGGCGGCCAGAGGTTTCCAGATGTCCGTTCGGAACGGGGACATCCGGAAAAGAATGCGGACCTCGGCCACGGTCAGGATATCGACAAGAACGATCGTCAAAGCCGTGGCCAGCGCGGCGCCGAGGATACCGAACCGGGGGATGAGGATCCCGTTCAAAACGATATTTCCGAAAAAGAGACATGCAAAATTCAACAAATGAAGCTTGGACCGGCCGCTCATGGTCAACAGCGTTCCCGCACATCCCAACAGGGAATGGAAGAGCCATCCGGCGGCGAGGACGGACAGGGCCAGAGACGCAGGTTCGAAATCCGCACCGAAGACGCGTGTGATCGGCCGGGGGGAAACCATCAAGAGAAGGCTCAGAGGGACAGTCAGAGAAAATGACCATTTGGAGACAAGCTTGTAGAGGATTTGCGTTTCCTCCCGATTCTTTCGGTTGATGTGGTCCGCCATAACCGGGGCAAAGACCGCCAGGAAGGCGTTAAGGACCATGCCGCAAAGCAGGGCGGTTTTCTGGGCCGCCCCGTAGATTCCGACATCCTCGGGAGAGCGCAACAGCCCCAGCATGAAGGTGTCCGTGGCGAGAAGAAGATGGCCGATGATCTGAACAAAGATCATCGGCCAGGAAAAACGAAAGAGTTTCCGGGCTTCATAAATCGGTTCGGTCTCGCCGCTGAAAAGACCGGATTCGAGACGTTTCAAGCAAAGGCGAGCCAGAATCACAGCCGTCACGCCGGCCGCCAAATAGGAAAGAAGAATGCCCTTGAGTTTCCCATCGACCAGGACGACCAGCCCGATCAAAACGATTTTCAGGGAAGAATCAAAGAGATCCTTGATGAAGACCTTTTCAACGAGGGCCTTGAGGCCCTGTAAAATATAAGCGAAAACCGAAGTCAGCGTCAGAAAAGGGAGAACGCCACATAAGACTCTCAGCACCGGAATCAGCTCCGGGGCCTTGAAAACCCGAACAGCGAGAGTCGGAGCCGCCCAGAATAAAATCGCGGCCGCAACGAGACCGGATATCAACCCAATCCCGGATCCAAGCCGCATCGTTCCCTTCAGTCTCCGCACATCACCCATGCCGCGGTAGAGCGAAACGTATCGGACCATCCCGCTGGAGAATCCGAGCTCGGCAATAACGGCCGATGCCGACATGATCGTCAATCCGAGCACCAGGAGTCCGAAAATCTCAGGACCGAGATACCGGCCCGCCAAAACATGTCCCGCATATCTCAGCATGTTTCCGGCGGCCGCCCCGAAAAGAACGATGCCCGCACCCCTGGCAATGACAAGGGCATCCTGATCACACGAATTTCGTGTCGACTTTTCCATGGATCACACTCTCGCGGACAGTTCCCTAACTCAGCCCGGATTCGAACCGGACGGCAAACACCTGTTTCACCGATTTTTCAGGTGAAGCTCCCGATAGAGAGTGTCCTGATCCATGACCGAAGCATAAGCCGTGTAATCCAGTCCGGCTTCGATCACATACTGGGTCAGAAACCGCTTGACGACGGCGATCAGGCCCTCCCGTGTCCAGGGTTTCTCGATGTAATAGTCGATCCGCGCCCTGTTGATTGCGGCGATGGTATCCTGATGGGACGCCAAGCCGGTCAGAAGGATCTTTTTCGTCCGGGTGAATCTCAAGTCGCTGCTGATCCGGGCCAGGAAATCGACGCCGTTCGTCCCGGGCATGACATGGTCGCAGATTAAAAGCGCCGCCTCTTTCCCGTGGCGGGACAGGTCTTCCAGAACATCCATGGTCTCGTCGGCCGATTCGCAGGACACGACCTCACCGACTCCCCGGAATTCTTCCAGATCTTTTCGCAGGGCGGCCAGAACATCCCTCTGGTCGTCCACACAAATGATGCTAAGTTTGGACATGGTTTTCTCCTCCCGGCCAAATCACGGCAAACACGGTTTCTCCCGGGCGGCTGCGGACTTGGATTTTTCCGCCGTTGGTATGGACAATGCGCTCGACGATGCTCAGGCCCAAACCGAGCCCGAAATCCAAACCTTTTTCCTTGGTGCTGAAATCCGGTTGAAAGATTTTGGGCAGATCCGCCGCGGCAATGCCCGGACCGTTGTCGCGGATTTCAACGCGGACGGCATTTCTCCCGGGACGGGTGATAATCTCCAGACGGCCGTTGTCCATGCCGGCGCCGGCCATGCTTTCCAGGGCGTTCTGGATGAGATTTGTCCAGACCTGGACGCATTCGCTCCGGTTTGCGGCTAAAGGCGGAAGTTCGGCAAGATCCAGGACCACAGAGACCTTCCGCAGCGGACTTTGCAGAAGAGTCAAGGCTTCCCGGATGGTCTCGTTAATGTTCAATCCCACGGTGTATTCGCCGCCGCGGGCGGCCAGAGCCCGTACCGAGCGGACGACTTCGGTGGCCAGTTCCGCCGCGGCCGCGATTTCGTGAAACGTCGCCCCGATTTCCCACTGGTCATGAAGACGGTCGATCGCCGGATCCGGACCGGATCGACCGGCCGGCACCTCATCCGGAGTCCACCCCATTTCGGCGAGCTTTTCGGCCGCTTCGGGCGACAGCTTGTATTTGGCGATCAATTCACGGGTCTTGGCTCTCAGCTGCCGGGTCGACAACGGCCGGCCCTTGTCCAATCCCCTGACAAACGCTTCGGATTCGGGCCTTCCCGAAGACAAAAGCCGGGTCGCATACTTCTCCCGGAGCCACTGGGAATGCCGGGCCATGACGGCGACGGCGTTGTTCAGTTCATGGGCGATGCCGGCGGCCATCTGGCCCAGGGAGGCCAGCTTTTCCGATTGGGCGAGTTTCCGGAGCATCTCTTCCTTTTCCAGGAACAGCTCCTGCTCCCGCTGATGGCGCTGGGCCAGATTGGCCACGACAAGCGGCATGAATTGCTCCGCCAGAGAATTTCCCTTGACACCGGGAAGGGCGGGCTGATGCTGGTCGATGAACGCAACTTCGCTGTCTTCGCTCGCCACGACCGTGGCCATGCTGACAAACGTCCGGGAGAAAAAGCTGTAGACGCCGACGAACATCTTCTCCTCGGCTCCAAACAATTCATATTGGCGTTCGTCGGGTTTTTGGACATATCCCATGAACCCGCCCTTGAGAACAAGATAGAGCCGGTCGTTATAGACCCCCTGTTCCAGAAGCTTCTCCCCCTTCTTCACGGTCAACGTCTTGTTCGGATCGGAAAAATAAGCCTCGATGAGCCGGGCCAGTTCCGGAACCCGAAAAATCCGGCTCATCCCAGGAATCCCACCTTACGGAGGACGGCCATCATGAGATAAAGGGCCGCCAAACCCACGACGCCGACGAGAGCGCCGGTCTTGAACATCTCCTTGGTTTGAATGCCTCCGGCGGCATAAGCGATGGCATTGGGAGGCGTACTGACCGGCAGGGACATGGCCAGCGACGATGAGAACGCGACGGCCAAAACGATCATCCGGACTCCGCCCAAGCCGGCCAGGCTGGACACGGAGGTTCCCAAGATCGCCATCAGGGGCAAAAGGAGGTTGGCCGTTGCCGTGTTGGACATGAACGTGGCCATGAGCACGGTGATCAGGGTGGCCAGAAAGACGATGAACACAGGAGAATAGCTGGAGAACTCAATGCCGCCGATGATATGGGCGGCCAGCCCGGTCCGTTCGATGCCCATGCCGAGAGCAATCCCGCCGGCCATGAGCCAGAGCACGTCCCAGCTGATATCCCGGAGATCGACCGCCGTGATGATCCGCGTCAGTGAAAACACGACGACGGGGATCAAAGCCACAATATACGAATTCATTCCATGCCAGAAATCCAGAAGCCACAGGAGGATGGTGATGAGAAACGTCGCGGCGGCGGTCAGGGATTTCCAGTTTTTCTGAAAGCCGCCCTCGATTCGAACCTTAATTTCCGCGGTTTGAGGTTTGTAAGAGATAAGGAGCATGCCCCAAAGAAATGCCAGGAGCAGGATGACATAAGGGACGGCGAAGGACATCCAGGTGCTGAAGCCGACGGCATCCGCGCCGGCCAGATACTTCAGGGAGATGGCGTTCGGGGGCGTTCCGATCGGGGTTCCCATTCCACCGATGTTGGCGGCGAACGGAACGGCCAGCACAAAGGCCGTCCGGATCCGATCTCCCGGATGAAGAGACCGGAGGACGGGAGCCAGGACCGCCAGCATCATGGCCGTCGTCGCCGTGTTGCTCATGAACATCGAGAACACCGCCGTGACGATCATAAGGCCGAGAAGCACATGAGCCGGTTTTGTGCCGAACGGCCGGAGAAGCGTTTTGGCCAGACTGATGTCCATCTGAAACTTGGTCGCGGCCAGGGCCAGGAAAAAGCCCCCCAGAAAAAGGATGATGATCGGCGAGGCGAAGGTCGCCAGAATATCCTGGTATGGAAGAAGCGGCCCCATGGCTTCTTTGTCCACGCCTCTCATGAACAGATAGAACCCTTTGTCGGAGATCAAAACGAGCTCGAGGAAGATGATCAGAAGCGATGTGGCATAAAGGGGAATGGGTTCCAAAATCCAAAACACAAGCGCCATTACGAATATCGCGATCAGCCGGTGCTCGACAACGGTCAATCCGTCGATCCCCAGCCGGGAGGTCGGGATCGCCCAGACAAGGAGAGGCAGAGCGATACAAAACACCAACTTGAGTTTCGGTTTCATGGCGTTCACGAAAAATCGTAAAGAACTTTGCGGAGCATGTCCAGTTCATCGCCGGACCGTTCCGGGGCGAAAGGCTGCGCCTGGCGTTCGAGGCGCTCCTCCAGCGTGGGTTTTTCGGTCCGGAAAAAAATTCCCGTAAAGACCGGGCTTGTGGAATACCCCCGAACGATGGCCGCCATTTTGTCCTTGCGATCATGGTCTTCAGGCAGGGGCTGAAGGGCGGCCTTGAGAGTCCGGGCGTCGAAGACCGGATATGTGACACACGGCGTCAGGATGTGGAGGATGGAAAACCCCTTGTGAAGAATCGCGGCCTTGAGAAGTTCCGTCAGCTCAGCGACATGGACGGTGCTCGATCGGGCGACAAACGTCGCGTCATAGACGATAAACGCCGGCAGGGCGTCCATCGGGAGCTCATCGACGCCGAAGGGCGATGTTTTCGTTTTGTGGCCGAAGTCGGTCGTGGGCGAGGCCTGCCCCTTGGTCAATCCGTAGATCCTGTTGTCCAGAAGCAGATAGGTGATGTCGGTGTTCTTTCGCGCCGCATGAGAGATATGGCCGCCGCCGATGCTCAAGCCGTCTCCGTCGCCGCCGACGGCCAGAACGGTCAAATCCGGACGGGCGGCCTTGACGCCCAGAGCCGTCGGAACGGCCCGGCCATGGGTTCCATGAAGGGAGTACGTGTTGAAAAAATGCGACATTCGTCCGGAACAGCCGATCCCGGAGACCAGGGCGATGGACTCCGGCGCAATGTCGAGATCCAGAAAGGCCTGAGTGAGAGCCTTCATGGCGCCGTAGTTTCCGCAGCCGGGGCACCAGATGGGCTTGACGGCGCTCTTATAATCTTGTGATGCTCTGCTCATCGGAGATCCTCGCAACATTCAGAATGGCGGCCAGAATTTCCCGGGGCGTGATCGGCAGACCCTGGCATTTATGAACTTCGATGGGCCGGATACCGAACCGGGCCCTGATGAAATGGGCGAATTGTCCGGTGTAGTTTTCCTCGACGACGATGACGTGCTTGAGTTCGGCCAGGAAGTAGCGGATCCTGCGGTCGGCCATGGGCAGGACGATCTTGGGATGAAGGTGCCGGACAAGAACCCCCTCCTGTTCGGCCAGATACCGGGCCTCGCGGATGGCGCCTTCGGTCGATCCCCAGCCGATGATCCCGATCCGCGCCTCGGGCGATCCGTAATATTCCCGGGGATTCTTCTCCAGGAGATTGGACAGAACTTCGATTTTCCGGAAACGCTTGGAGGTCATCGCCTGGTGGTTTTCCGGCGTGTAATCAGGATGTCCCTTTTCGGTGTGCTCAAGACCGGTGGCCAGGTACTGCCCTCCCGGCGTACCCGGCCGGGAGATGGGAGAAATCCCCGAATCGGTGATGCGGAATCTCTTGTAGTCGGCAAGTTCTTCGGAGGTCGGTTCAAGACGGGAAACGACATCGATGTGGGCCGGGTTGGGAATGACCGGGTTGTCTTCGATCAGATCATGGAAGGGCATGAAATGGAAACGTTCGAAATCGGGGATGCGGACCGTGGCTTTGCGATAGCCGATGGACTGGTCGGTCAGGACGACGACGGGGACCTGGAAGATCTCGGCGATGTTGAAGGCGCGGATGGTCTGGTAAAAACAATCCTCGACCGTCGAAGGCGCGAGAACGACGCGGGGCGATTCGCCGGCCGTTCCGTATATCGCGAACTTGAGGTCGGACTGCTCGGTCTTGGTCGGCAGGCCCGTGCTCGGGCCGCCCCGCTGGACATTGACGATGACTACGGGCAATTCGAGCATGGAGGCCAGATTGATCTGTTCCCCCATGAGCTGCAGCCCGGGTCCCGATGTCGGTGTCAGGACCTTTTCTCCGGCGAAGGCGGCTCCGACGATGGCCGAAATCGAGGCGATCTCGTCCTCCATCTGGACGGCTTTTCCCCCGACCTTGGGCATCAGCCGGCACAGCGTCTCGAAGATGGGCGTCGCCGGCGTGATGGGATATCCGGCCACAAAACGGCAGCCGGCGGCGATGGCGCCCAGGGCCACGGCCTCATTCCCGGAGAGCATCATGTAGGAGGCTTTAGCGTCCGGATCGGCCTTGAGCCGGAACCGCTGGCCCCAACCACAGGCCTTCCCGGCTTCGTAACCGGTTTCCACGGCCTTGATGTTTCTTTCAACAACGGCATCGCCTTTGTGCCGGAAGCGGTCCCGGATGAGTTTCTTCAGGACGACCGGATCGATATCGAAGAGATGACCCAGAGCACCCAGGGCGATCACATTTTTCCCCGGTCCGCTGATGCCGCTTTCACGAGCGAGTTTCGTCAGGGGCACGGCAAAAAACCGGGTTGTCTCCGAAGGCTCAGGCGTCACGGTATCGGGATCGTAAATCACCATCCCGCCCTCACGAAGACCGGAGATCGTCTTGTCATAAGACTCCTGATTGAAGACGACAAGATAGTCCACGCGGCTTCCCATGGAGTAGATCGTCCAGTCGCGGATGCGGATCTGAACCATGGAAAAGCCGCCGCGGATTTCCGAAGGATAGGTGATGTAGGTGAAGACATGATACTCGGTGCGGGCCGCGGCCTGAGCGAAAAGCTCCCCGCAGCTGATCACGCCGTCACCCGCCTCCCCGCCGATGCGGACGACGAAATTGACGTCGGAACGAAAAGGCCGACTGCTCATGAGATGAAACATTTCTCCTTATTTGTCCATCATGACATCGAGAAATGCCAGGGACGGAATATTGCCGAAAGCGATTTTGAAACTGGCCAGGACGGGAACGGCGATGACCATGCCCGGGAGGCCCCACAGCCACCCGCCGAAAAAGAGAGTGAAAATAACAAGCAGCGGACTGATGCCGAGCTCGCGGCCCATAAGCCGGGGTTCGATAAAATTTCCCAGAGTCATCTGGATGCTGATCAGAACGACGAGAACCCAGAAAGCGGGCCAGAAGCGGCCGAAGTGAAACAAAGCCAGGAGCGCGGGAAAGGAGGTGGCGATGAAGGAGCCGATATTGGGAATGAAATTGAGAAGAAAGGCGATAAAGCCGAAAACGACGGCAAAGGGAAGTCCGAAAATGAGAAGAGCCACGGTCACGAGAATCCCCGTCACGGCGCTGATCAGGGTTTTGAGGGCTAGATATTTCTGGATCTGCCTGTCGATTTTCTGAATGGTCTCGGCCACGCGGGTCGCATCGCCGGCTTCGAAAGCCCGGGGGATCTTTCTTTTCAGGCGGCCCCGGCCGGCCAGAATGAAAATGAGGAAAAGGAAAATCAGAAACAGATCCCCGACGAACCCGAAAAAGGGGCCCAGCGACGCGAAAAAGATCGTCCCGATCCGGGCGATTTCGATCTCTCGGAGCCAGCCGAGAGGATCCCCCTTGAAGTGGTCGAGGCGGAACATTCTTTCGATATCGTCCACGAGCGTTTTGAGCTTTTGCCCGTAGGCGGGAAGCTCGACGGCGAAGTTTTTTCCGCTGGCATAGAACATGACGCCGAGAAGATACAAAAGAGCGAAGGTCAGAAGAAGCAAAATGACGACGGCCAGGGGACGGGGAATCCTGCGCCGCGTCAGAAAGTCCAGAATCGGCGAAATGACGAAAGAGAGGAAAAGAGCCAGCGAAAAGGGAACCAGGATGGGTTTGGCCAGCCGCAGAAAAATGCCGGCGATGAACAGGACGATGACCGCCATTCCGAATTTCAGAAACTTATCGTTCTTCACGGTAAAATGCCCCGGCGGATATCATATCCAAAACCCCGGAAAAAGAAAAGCCGGAGCCGGCAAAGTTGAATCCTCCTTGATCTTCCCTTATACTGAATATCCTTATATCGATCCATCAATTCATACAAGGAGTCATTCATGAGCCGCACTTTCATCCAGGACATCCGCGCCAAGGCTGCAGCAAAAAACCTGATCGTCGCCTTTCCCGACGCGGAAGACATCCGAACGCTCCAGGCCGCGCGCATCCTGGCGGACGCCGGGATCGCCCGGCCCGTTCTCGTCGGGAATCCGAGCGCCATCGCCGAAATCGCCGCCGGAAACGGCCTGTCCACAGTGGATATCGCCGTCGTTGATCCCGCCTCGGACAAAGACAAGGATCTCCTGGTCGATCGGCTTTTCGAAAAAAGAAAAGCCAAAGGCTGGTCGCGGGATCAGGCCGCCGAGGCCGCCCGCACCCCGCTTTACTTTGCCGGAATGATGCTCGAAACCGGCCGGGTGAATGCCGTTGTCGGAGGCAATCTCTCCTCGACGGGAGACGTCATCCGGGCGGCCATTCACACCGTGGGCACCGCTCCGGGGATTTCGACCGTGTCCAGCTATTTTCTCATGGTTCTCCCGGACCGGCTTCTGTCTTATGCCGACGGAGCCGTTGTACCGAATCCGACGGATGTCCAGCTCGCCGACATCGCCGTCACGACGGCGAAAAATTACAAGGCTGTGACCGGGAGAGACCCGCTCGTGGCCATGCTGTCCTTCTCGACAAAGGGCTCGGCGTCCCACCCCGACGTGGACAAGGTCGTCAGTGCGGTGAAGATCGCCCGGGACAAGGCGCCTGACCTGCTTCTCGACGGAGAGCTTCAGGCCGACGCCGCCCTGATTCCTTCGATCGGGGAAAGGAAATCAAAAGGCAGTCCGGTCGCCGGAAAAGCCAATGTCCTGATCTTCCCCGATCTCGATGCGGGCAACATCGCCTACAAGTTGACCGAACGCCTGGCCGGCGCCGAAGCCATCGGTCCCATCGTCCAGGGTCTCAACAAGCCTTATTGCGACCTGTCGCGGGGCTGCTCGGCCGACGACATGGTCAATGTCGCCGCCATTTGCAGTCTGATGGCCTGAGGAACTGAGGGGATTTCGGCCCCCGAATCTTCGCGCGGCGGCAGAGAGGATTGCGCCGATGATCGCGGATACCGGAAACGTCTTTGCGGCCCTGGCCATGACCGCCGCGGCCGGACTTTCGACCGGACTCGGCAGCCTGTCCGTATTTTTCAGCCGCCGGACGGATCCACGCTTTCTTTCCGTCTCTCTCGGTTTTTCAGCCGGAGTCATGATCTATATTTCCTTCGTCGAGATCCTCTTCAAGGGCCGGGCGGCGCTCGTCGAAGCGATGGGGATTCGGGAGGGAGCCTGGGCCGCTGCGGCCGGTTTTTTCGGAGGGATCCTTCTGATAGCCTTGATCGACGGACTCATTCCGGAATCGAGAAATCCGCACGAACGGTCTCCCCTGGCCGGGCTCTTCGGCCGAAACCCGGGCGGAAGGCCCCTTGAAGGATTGGGAGGCGAGGCGGAGGCGAGGCTTCTTCGGACCGGCCTCCTCACGGCGCTGGCCGTGACGATTCACAATTTTCCCGAAGGCATGGCCACATTCTTCATCGCGCTGAAGGATCCGGCCCTGGGGATTCCCGTCATGGTGGCCGTCGCCCTCCACAACATCCCGGAGGGAATCGCCGTGGCGACCCCGGTTTATCTGGCAAGCGGAAGCCGGAAAAAAGCCGCGACGTGGGCGTTTCTCTCAGGCTTGGCCGAGCCTGTCGGCGCCATGACGGGATTTCTCCTTCTTCGGCCGTTCATGAACGAAGCCGTCCTTGGGGTGTTATTCGCCGCCGTGGCCGGAATCATGGTGTTCATCTCCCTCGACCAGCTCCTGCCCACGGCCGAAAAATTCGGCGAGCATCACCTGGCCGTCTACGGACTCGTCGGCGGCATGGGTGTTATGGCCCTCAGCCTCATCCTCCTCGGCTGAAACGGCGTCGGCTTTATGACGCACAGCCCCGGTTCCCGGGTCTCGCTCTCCTCGACCTGCGGTCTCGGATCCGTGCCCGCTCGACCCTCCGACGGCTTGCTCAGGGATCCCCCCTGCGCCCCGCGAAAGCCTCCTTGCGGGAGATAATAAGGTGCAACGAAGCCGGAATGGCGAGATCGGCACGCCCGAAGGGTCATAAAGCCGGATTGATAAAGAACAAAAAACCGGCTTTATGACGCACAACTCCGGAAGAGGGGTTGTGCGCGGGTCGAGATTGCCGTTCCGGCTAGCCTGAGTTTACGCTTTATAGAATAATCTTTCGAAAAAACTTCGTTATCCTCCTGATAACATTCGAGTTGGGCAGCACAGGTCATGTATTACCCTTCATAATAAAATCGAACAATTAACTATTATCCCATATAATGTGACTTTTCTCTTGACAAAGCACATATATTGTATTACCCTACTATTGTTATGGCGTCACTTATCAAGAAAATCAAAAAAGGTCACGCATACTATTACGCGGTCGAATCCGGCCGGGTCGATGGAAAACCCCGCATCGTCTGGCAAAAGTATCTCGGCACACTGGATGCCATCATCAAGAGAAGCGAGGCGGCCAGGCCCGCCGCCCCGAAAGAAGCCGTGCTTTTTGAGGCCGGCGGCGTGGCCGCGCTGCTTCGTATTACCCAACGATTGG